>PXBV01000202.1 GCA_003565575.1 Psychroflexus sp.
CATTCATTCAACATTAAATTTAGCTTTCTCCAGGTCAACTCTCACTTTTTCTTAAACAGAGTTCTCAACTTTTTGTTTATTTTCTTGATAAACTTGAATTAATAAATTTGAATTTGTTATAATTGTACAATCGTTTACGCACTTATTAATTTTTACCTTATGTGTTTAAAATTGAAATAGCGCGTGATAAGATAACTTGAAAGTAAATCAATATGGATTGTTCAATCATTTTACATAAGTGACTTAGTTAAAATCCTCTGATTGGTAATTAAAATCTTAAAATCACAAAAAAGAAAAATTATGTCAACAACTTTTGAAACACGTTATGCCTCAAGCCCTAAAGCTGTAAAGCTATACGATACTCAACAATTAAGAGATGAATTTTTGATTGCAGATTTATTTCAAAAAGACCAAATACATTGGGTTTACACGCATTATGACCGGTACATGGCAGGAGGTGCTGTGCCTGTTCATCAAGAATTACCTTTAGAAAGCATAGATCCAC
Organism: Psychroflexus sp.; assembly: GCA_003565575.1. Classification (GTDB taxonomy): domain Bacteria; phylum Bacteroidota; class Bacteroidia; order Flavobacteriales; family Flavobacteriaceae; genus Psychroflexus. The sequence goes on from PXBV01000202.1 coordinate 506, forward strand.
TAAAAGCTTCTTATTTTTTAGAACGAAGAGAATTAGGTATCATCAACATTGGGGGCAGTGGTAAAGTAAGTGTAGATGGTGAAGATTTTCATCTCGGGTTTAAAGATGCTTTGTACCTGGGCAAAGGTTCAAAAGATGTTATTTTTAAAAGTGATGACTCCAATAAACCAGCCAAATTTTACATGAATTCAGCCCCAGCACACAAAAGTTTTCCAAACAAAAAGACTAGTTTAGACCAAGCTAATAAATTAGAGCTGGGTAGTTTAGAAACGGCAAATCATAGAACCGTTAATCAAATGATAATTGGTGGTATAATTGAAACTTGTCAACTTCAAATGGGCATGACTGAATTAAAAACAGGAAGCGTTTGGAATACTATGCCAGCACATGTTCATGATAGACGTATGGAAATTTACCTCTATTTAGATGTTAAAGAAGGTCAAGCTGTATCCCATTTTATGGGGCAACCTCATGAAACTAGACACATTTGGATGCAGAATCATCAAGCAATTATTTCACCACCTTGGTCAATTCATTGTGGTTCCGGAACTTCCAACTATAGCTTTATTTGGGGAATGGCTGGAGAGAACCTAGATTATAACGATATGGATGTTGCAAAAATCATTGAACTTAGATAATTATGGGTCAAGAACTATTTAATTTAAACGGAAAAGTAGCTTTGGTCACGGGCAGTACTCATGGATTGGGTATGGCAATGGCTAAAGGTTTAGGAAAAGCTGGCGCAACCATTTTAGTAAATGGTAACTCATCTCAAGAAAAAATTGATAAAGCTGTAGTTGAATATAAAAGTTTAGGTATAAAGGCTATAGGCTATAAATTTGATGTTTCTAATGAAGATGAAGTAAAAGCAAGTATAGCTAAAATAGAAAGCGAGGTTGCACCCATTGATATTTTAGTAAACAACGCTGGGATTATTAAGCGTACGCCACTTGCTGAGATGGAGGTGAAAGACTTTAAACAAGTCATAGACATTGATTTAGTTAGTCCTTTCATTGTTTCCAAACACGTTGTTAAAGGTATGATAGAACGGAAAGCTGGAAAAATCATCAATATTTGTTCTATGATGAGCGAGTTGGGTAGAAACACTGTTGGTGCATATGCAGCAGCAAAAGGTGGTTTAGTAATGTTAACTAAAAATATGGCAACGGAATGGGCTAAGCACAATGTCCAGGTGAATGGGATTGGTCCAGGATATTTTGCTACATCGCAGACTGCGCCAATAAGAGTGGATGGACATCCCTTTAATGACTTTATAGTAGGCAGGACTCCAGCGGCTAAATGGGGTTCTCCAGATGATTTAGCCGGAGCTGCTATCTTTTTAAGCGCTAAAGCTAGTGACTTTGTTAATGGACATATTCTGTACGTAGATGGTGGTATTTTAGCCACCATAGGAAAGCCTTCTAATGAAGATTAATTAAAGAAAGTCTCACAAAACCTTTAGTTCATTAAGTAAATATATTGAGTCAGATTCTTTTGAAAGTTAATAAATGTGTAAAACAAGAAGTGAGTTATGAAAAAATTAATGATTTTAAGTTTGATTATGATTTTGGGTTCTTGTCAAAAAAAAGAACCAGCAGTTGAAGTACACATAAAAAATTCTTTAGATTTCGATAGAAGTTTTGAAACTATTGAAATTGAGGCCTCTGAATTGGCGTTACTTAACTCTACTGCATTTCATGTGATTGATAAATCTAGTGGAGATACCTTAGTGTCTCAAACCATTGATTATGATGGAGATGGTCGCTTTGATGTTTTGTTATTTCAACCCTCCATAGGTGCGAATGCTGAAAAGACTTTTCATATATCTGCTTCAGAAGAAAAAAATCAAGAAGAAATTTGCTATTCTAGATTTGTTCCAGAGCGTACTGATGATTATGCTTGGGAAAACAATCGTGTAGCTTTTAGAACTTATGGTCCAACTGCTCAAAAAATGGTGGAAGAGGGGGTTAATGGCGGTACATTAACCAGTGGAATCGATGCTTGGCTTAAGCGAGTTGAGTATCCTGTGATTAACAAGTGGTATGAAAAATACACCTCTGGTGCTGGGACTTACCACGAAGATACTGGAGAAGGTTTGGATAATTTTCATGTAGGTGCTAGTCGTGGTGTTGGTGGTATTGCCTTCAAAACAGATACAGACTATGAAGTTTCAGAGAATTTCGTGGCTTATAAAACCATAGCCAATGGTCCATTGAGAACTGTTTTTGAATTAGATTATGGTACCTATGAGATTGACGGAAAGTCTGTGTCAGAACTGAAAACTATAAGCTTAGATTATGGACATAATCTTTCTAAATTTTCAATCTCTATTCAAGGAACAGATACTTTTTCTGCTGGACTAACTCTTCATGACAACCTTGGGGAAACTTCAGTAAATAAAGAAGAAGCATGGATGAGCTACTGGGAGCCACAAGATGGTTCAGAACTTGGGCAGGGAATTGTAGTTGACAATCCAAACCAGCTTTTAGATTTTGATAAATTCATTTCAGAAGAAGAAGACCTCAGTAATCTATTTGCTAGACTAAAACTAGAAGATTCAAAAGCGATTTATTACGCTGGATTTGGATGGAAAAAAAGCGGACATTTTTCCTCAAAAGATGATTGGGAAGCCTACTTATCAAGATTTTCAACCTGCCTACAAAATCCATTAACTGTTGATGTCAAGAGTGAAGATTAAGTTTTTTTATATCGTTTTTTCAGGTCTATTTCTTTTGGTGATTTCTGCCTGTACTTCGAGTGTAGAAACCAAAACACTTAGGCTTGGACATGCTTTAGATACTCAACATCCTGTTCATCTAGCGATGAAAGTTTTAGGAGAAAGTTTAGATGAAAAATCTAGCGGTAAACTAAAGTTAGATATTTACCCTAGCTCACAATTGGGTGGAGAACGAGAGTGCTTGGAACTACTTCAAATTGGCAGCTTAGATATCACCAAAGTTTCAGCTGCAGTTCTTGAAAATTTTATTCCTGAATATAAGGTTTTTAGTTTGCCTTATATTTTTAGAGATAAAACTCATATGTATCATGTTTTTGATAGTGAAGTTGGAGAAGATTTATTAAATAAAGGAGAACGCTTCAGACTCAGAGGTCTTACATTTTACGATGCTGGAAGCAGAAGTTTTTATATGAAAGACAATGCTGTAAATACTCCAGATGATTTAATTAATAAAAAAATCCGGGTACAAAAAAGCAACATGGCTGTAACTATGATTAACCAATTGGGAGGTTCACCCACCCCTATTTCATGGGGAGAGCTTTATACGGCATTGCAACAAGGGGTTGTGGATGGTGCAGAAAACAATCCTCCAAGTTTTTATTCTTCAAAGCATTATGAGGTTTGTAAGCACTTTACTATAAATGAACATACATCTGTGCCAGATGTGCTTCTGATAGGTACAGATACTTGGAATCGACTTGATGAACAAGAACGCCAATGGTTGGAAGAGGCAGTAGAAGAAAGTGCAACTGTTCAACGTGAACTTTGGGTAGCCTCAGAAAAAGAATCATTAGAAAAGGTAAAAGAAGCTGGTGTAACTATTCATTACCCAGATAAAAGTCTTTTTGAAGCTAAAACACAATCGATGGAAGCTATGTTTGAAACTGATGAAGATATAAAGTCATTAATAAAATCTATAAAGAATACTCCATGAGACGGTTGGTAGATAAGTTTTTGGAGCGCGCTGTTATCGTTGTATTATCTATAATGTTGCTTAGCGTTATTTGGCAAGTGCTTTCGAGATATGTTTTACAATCTCCAAGTACGTTAACCGACGAAATTTCTAGTTATTCTTTAATTTGGTTCGGTTTACTGGGAGCGGCTTATGCTTCAGGAAAACATTTGCATTTGGCAATAGACTTGGTGTCAGAAAATCTTGTCCGAGAAAAACCAAAATTGTTTAATGGAATTGTACATGTATCTGTTATTTTATTTGCTTTTTTAGTGATGGTTATAGGAGGTATTCGCTTGGTTCAATTGAGTTTTCAATTTGAGCAAACTTCTGCTGCTTTAGAGATTCCTTTAGGCTTCATTTATATGGTAGTACCCTTTTCTGGATTACTTATATGCTATTACAATCTAGATAGTTTTATTTCAGTTTTAAAAACAAAACCCAACTAGCTATGGCATTTACAGAAGTTCTTATTCTTGTTTTCAGCTTTTTAATATTTCTTTCTTTGCGTGTTCCTATTGCTTGGGCTATTGGTTTGGCTGGGCTTTTTACCCTATTAGTGAGCATGCCTTTTTTACCTTCTGTTACAACAATGGCACAACGTATGGCTACGTCTTTAGATAGTTTTACATTAACAGCTATTCCCTTCTTTATTTTAGCTGGTCAAATAATGAATCGTGGTGGTATTGCTGTGAGACTCATAAATTTTGCTAAAGCCATTGTAGGACCACTTCCTGGTGGTTTAGCATTTGTCAATATTATTTCGTGCATGTTGTTTGGAGCCATATCTGGTTCAGCGGCAGCGGCCGCATCAGCTATAGGTGGTTTCATGAATCCGATGATGGAAAAAGAAGGTTATTCTAAACCATTTAGTGCAGCTATAAATATTACAAGTGCTACAACGGGACTTATTATTCCACCTAGTAATGTTTTGATAGTCTATTCTTTAGCTAGTGGTGGGGTGTCCATTGCAGCATTGTTTATCGCAGGTTACATACCAGGGATTTTATTAGGCCTAGCATTAATGTTAGTAGCAGCGGTTTATTCAATAATAAAAAAATATCCTACGGATAAACTAGTGAGCGTAAAGGAGTTTTTTAAACGCTTGGTTGCTGCTTTCCCCAGTTTAATGTTGCTTGTTGTGGTTATTGGAGGGATTGTAATTGGTATGTTCACAGCAACCGAAGCCTCTGCAATTGCCGTAGTTTATACTCTAATTTTGGGCTTTGTATACAAAGAGATTAAAATAAAAGACATACCTTCTATACTTTTAGAAACGACAAAAACCTCTGCAATTGTATTGGTTTTGGTAGCAACTTCTATTGCTATGTCCTGGGTAATGAGCTATGAAAATATTCCTCAAGAAATAAGCAATGCCTTGTTGAGTGTAAGTGATAACCCAATCGTCATATTAATATTTATCAATCTAATTTTGTTGTTTGTAGGTGTATTCATGGACATGACTCCAGCGGTTTTAATTTTCACCCCAATATTTTTACCTGTTGTGATTACTTTAGGAATGGATCCAATTCATTTTGGTATTATAATGATTTTAAACTTGTGTATAGGATTGTGTACTCCACCGGTGGGTTCAGTTCTTTTTATTGGCTGTAGTGTGGCGCAATTGAAAATTCAACAGGTAGTAAAACCACTCATCCCTCTTTTTGTGGTAATGATTATCGTATTAGTCATCATCACTTATTTTCCTAATATTACTTTATGGCTCCCTAAAGTTTTTGATTTAATGTAAAATCTTATAAATGAGCTTAAATATTTTATGTATTTAAAAATGATTGTATCACCAAAAAAATATAAAGATGAAAAAGGTAGTTACTTTTGGAGAAATTATGATGCGCTTGTCCCCACAAGGCTATTTAAGGTTTTCTCAAGCTACTAACTTTGATGCCACTTATGGTGGTGCAGAGGCCAATGTTGCCGTATCACTTGCTAATTTTGGTTTACCAGTTGATTTTGTCACAAGAGTTCCTTCTAACGAAATTGCTCAAAGTGCGGTTATGGAATTAAAGAAGAGAAGTGTTGGAGTAGATAAAATTTTATACGGTGGTGATAGATTAGGTATTTATTTTTTAGAAACAGGAGCTGTAAATAGAGGAAGTAAGGTGGTTTACGATAGAGCTTATTCTGCTATGGCAGAAATTCAACTAGGCATGATAGACTGGGAAACGGTTTTTACAGATGCTCACTGGTTTCATTTTTCTGGTATAACTCCAGCCATTTCCAAAAATGCAGCAGCAGTATCTCTAGAGGCTGTAAAAAAAGCTAGTGAAATGGGACTTACCATTTCTATAGATTTTAATTTTAGAACTAAACTCTGGAATTACTGTAATCATTCCTACATACAAGAACTTATGACTGAATTAACTTCTTACTGTGATATAATCATTGGAAATGAAAGGGATGCCAAAAACTTTTTTGATATCGAACCAATTGGGATAGAAGATACAAATGATGAGGTAAGTTTAAAAACTCAAATGTTTTACTCTGTAAGCAAGCAAATGATGCAAAAATTTCCGAAGGCTAAAAAAATAGCTACCACTATAAGGGGCTCTGTATCTGCTTCTCACAATTCATGGTGTGGTTTGCTGTATAATGGTAGTGAACTATTTACTACTAAGCAATACCAAATTACAGATATCGTAGATAGAGTAGGAGGTGGCGATTCATTTATGGGAGGTGTTATTTACGGATTAATGACCTACCCAAATGATGATAAAAAAACTATAGACTTTGCTACAGCTGCTTCGTGTTTAAAGCATACTATCAAGGGGGATGTGAATCTTGTAACAGTAGAAGAAGTTGAGTTTTTATTGAGCGATAGCTCTGGGAATGTATCTAGATAAATTTGTAAATTTGATTTGTTGGTAAAGCTTTATTTTTAAAGCTCTCTAATTTAATCAAAAAACAAACATAAAATGGCAAATTATACACGAATAGAAGTAGCTAATGTAATGAAGAAAACAGGTCTGGTGCCTTTGTTTTACAATGCAGATATAGCACTTTGTAAAAAAGTCATAAAAGCGGTCTATTCGGGCGGTGCTAGGCTGTTAGAATTTACAGCTAGAGGTGATTTTGCCCATGAAGTTTTTGCTGAACTAAATAAATACGCTCTTAAAGAGCTTCCAGGCATGATTATGGGTGTAGGTTCAGTTACTGATGCTGCTAGCGCCTCTCGCTATATGGCATTGGGAGCCAATTTTATTGTAACTCCTGTCCTTAGAGAAGATATCGCTTTGATTTGTAATAGAAGGAAGGTTTTATGGTCTCCTGGTTGTGGTTCGCTTTCAGAAATTTGCAAAGCTGAAGAATTGGGCTGTGAAATTGTAAAGCTTTTCCCAGGTGCTACATACGGGCCAGAATTTGTAAAAGCGATAAAAGGACCTCAACCTTGGAGCAGTATTATGCCAACGGGTGGAGTGTCACCCACTCAAGAAAGTTTGCAGTCTTGGTTCAGTGCTGGTGTAACGTGTGTTGGGATTGGTTCGCAGCTTATAGCTAAAGATAAAGAACATAAATACAACTTAAAAAAAATAGAAACAGATACAAGAAAAGCTCTCCAAATTATTGAGTCTTTAAAAGCTTAGTTTTAAAAATTAGTTTCTGTAGAATGTAAACCACTACCTGTTGTCTTTTTATTATTTTAAATTGATTTTTCTATTTTAATTTTGAAGAGGATTCTCTAATAATTAATTCAGGGGCAATGACAGTTTTCATGGGCAAAGAATTTTTACTTTGCTGATTCATAGCCTCAAAGAAAAGATTTGCAACCTTATTTCCCATTTCAATAGGATATTGGTTAATTGTAGAAATGGATGGATCTGTAAAAGAAGTGAAAGGTTCATTTGAAAAACCTACAACAGCCACATCTTCTGGAATTCTGATGTTTTTCTCTTTTAATATTTGCATTGCTCCAAGGGCACAAAAGTCACTGGCAGAAAAAATAGCATCAAATTCTACGTTTTCTTTTAATAACTTTTTTGCATGTGAACGCCCGTCTTCAAGTAATGAGTTTCCAGAAAGTATAAGACGCTCGTCAAATTCGATTCCGTGATCTTTTAAAGCTTCTAAGTAACCTCTATATCGCTCCTTATAAATGCTCAGATTTTGAGATGACATAAAGTGAACTATTCTTCTGCAGCCTTGCTCAATGAGATGAGAAGTAGCCGCATATCCGCCTTGATAGTCATCTATTGCAACCTGATTTGTTTGTAATTTTAAACAAGTCCTGTCAAAAAGAATCAGAGGAATGTCACTATCCAAAACATCTTGGAAATGAGAATAATCTGTTGTTGTTTTAGATATGGAAGCAATTATACCGTCAACTCTAGTATTTAAAAATGCTTTTATGGCTTTCTTTTCATGTTCAACATCCTCGTAGGATTGACTTATGATAACTTGATAATTTAACGCATTAGCGACATCTTCAAC
>PXBV01000035.1 GCA_003565575.1 Psychroflexus sp.
GAAGTGTTCTTAAGTTGATGTTGGATTATTCTGCAAGTTGTTCTTGAGACCAGCCTTTCAATTTTCGAAATTCACTGATTTTTTTACCCGTGTTATTCATTTTAAAAGTTTTAAATTCAGCCTAAATATAGCTGGATAGTTTAAATCTACTTACGACTTTTAAAGACTTTAATGCGGCATTTCATTGGTATACATTAGTAATAAGTTGTCAAACCTTTACTTCAAATCTATATGTTTATGCATTAATTCGGCTTAAACTCAGCTTTGCGTTTAAGGCTGAGATTGTAAGTAAGCTTGATCTAAGTCTCTTTTTTGTTCCACTAAAGCGCTTACCAAAGGATTGGGTACTGCAACCGAAAGCACAAAATGCTTTACTTTCCATTTTCCGTCAGAAGTTTTGATTAATACGCCAGAACCTCTACATAAGCCCATGTGCTCTGAGTTTAAAACTTCGTCAAACCAGGCCATGTTTTGCGCCTCATTGGTATAAACATTCCTATTAACTGGTTTAAAGGTCCAAGCTTTCCCCGCTTCAAAATAAGGCTGAGAGAAGTTTTTAAATTCTTGAAAACTCCACACTTCCGATGCATCAGAACCCACAAATACGGCATCTGTGGTCATCAAGCCAAAATATGTATCAAAATCTGCTTCTTCAGCCGCTGTATGCCATTGATTTAAAGCGGAGTCAATCTGTTGCTGTTGCGCAAAATTCTGAAGAGCGCTGAGCAAGGTTATACATAAAACAAGATATTTCATCACAAATAATTTAAGGGTTAAATAGAATCTGTACTAAAATCGATAGGATTTTCTTCTAGTATAAACACTTCGTTGAGTTGAATGTTGAGGTTGTTAAAATCCAGCTTTAGCTTGGCAGCCAATTTTTCCACCTCTTTTGGCTTAGGTTCATTGCGTTTAGAATGTTCTAATAGGAGTTTAGAGTGGGTTTTTAGGGTTATGATTCTAGCCTTTACAGCATTGGTTTCAAAGACTTCAGGAACGCTTATTGCTAGAGAGTCCACAACTCTGTCAATGGATTCTGCATTATTTAATATATCAACTAGATTATAATCAGCCAAGCGTTCCATTTCAGAGTTAAGAGCAATATGCATCATCCACTCTTCTGTAACTTTTGAAGCATTTTCTTGAAGTTGAATAGATGGAATCGTATCTAAGTTGATTTTTTTTTGAAGCTCTGAGGTGTTCTGCACGTTTTCATTTTCAGTATCTGTTTTCGTTTCTGAGTTGGAGCAACCCAAAAGTATACTCAAAATCAAACCATTGAAGTATAAAAAAGCCTTAGTATTTGTATTCATCTCTCTTACATTTAGACTTCAAATGTAAAATATGAAAGTTTAAGTTTTTCATAATTACGAATTTTTTATTCCTATATCTATTTCAAAGCTTATTTTTGAAGAAAATTTAAAAATATGCCGCCTAAGATATTAATTGTTGGTGCTTGTGGACAAATTGGATCTGAACTTACTCTCGCTCTTCGAGATTTGTATGGTCAAGATAGCGTAGTGGCAAGCGATATTAGACCTTCTAGTTCTAAAGCACTTTCAGAAGGACCATTTGAACTCTTAGATGCTTCTAATTATACCAACTTTCTTGATGTTGTTACAAAGCATCAAATTGAAGAAGTGTACATGATGGCCGCAATGCTAAGTGGAACAGCAGAAAAGTTTCCAGAAAAAGCTTGGGAATTGAATATGAGTTCTCTCTTTAATGTGCTTAATTTAGGTAAGGAAAAATGGATCAAAAAAATATTTTGGCCTTCCAGTATAGCTGTTTTTGGGCCAACCACTCCAAAAACAAATACGCCACAACAAACCATAATGGAGCCTGTAACGGTGTACGGCATAAGTAAGCAAGCTGGAGAACGCTGGTGTGCATACTACCATAAACGTTATGGTGTAGATGTAAGAAGTATCCGGTATCCAGGACTTATCAGCTATAAAACGCCGCCAGGTGGTGGAACAACAGATTATGCAATTGAGATATTTCATGAAGCTATAAAACAGGATACTTACACTTCTTTTTTATCTTCAGAGACTGCTTTGCCTATGATGTATATGGATGATGCTATTCACGCTACCATTTCTATAATGACGGCAGCAACAGAAGCGATAAAAGTGCGTTCTTCCTACAACCTTGCAGGTGTTAGCTTCACTCCAGCAGAGCTTTCCGCAGAGTTACAGAAGCATTTTCCAGATTTTAAAATGAATTATGAAGCAGATTTTAGGCAAGAAATTGCAGATTCTTGGCCAAACAGTATTGATGATACGCAAGCTCAACTAGATTGGGGTTGGAAGCACGATTTTGACTTGAAAATGATTGTAAAAGAAATGCTAGATGGAGTCAAGTCTATGGAGAAGGTGAGTGACTAAGTTGAAATTTTTATTTTTTCTTTTTGCGCAGGCTTTCGTATAATAATACATCCAAAGAGAGAAAGCCAGAAATCAAGAGCATAGAGGTAAAAGAAGTTTCTTCAATAAAATAAATCACTACAGTCCCAAAAATCAAAACGGCAAGAACGAGACGATAAGGTCTGTTAACTTTCAATTTCACGGTGAACTGAATTAGTTAAAAAAAAGCCCTTTAAAATAAATTAAAGGGCTTTTTTATAAATAATTTACGAGTACTAATTAAGCCTCAAATGGTTGCACATGAACAAAAGACTTATCGTCTTTAGTCTTTTTAAAATGCACAATACCATCTACTTTAGCATGTAAAGTATGGTCTTTTCCAGCATATACGTTGTCACCAGGTTTATGAGCAGTACCTCTTTGTCTCACAATAATGTTACCAGCAACAGCAGGCTGTCCTCCAAAAATCTTTACGCCTAGACGTTTCGATTCTGATTCTCTTCCGTTTTTTGAACTTCCAACACCTTTCTTATGTGCCATGATGTTTAGTTTTTATAATGTTACTTACTTAATAATTCAATAAGTTCAGCTTTTTTCAAAGCAGAATATCCTTCAAGGCCTCTTTCTTTGGCCAACTCTTTAAGCTCAGCCACTGTGTGCTTACTTAAATCTGTAGTTTCTTCTGTTGGTGCTGCTTTTGGAGCTTCTTGTTTCTTGGAAGCTGTAGCAGATGATGAAGATGATCCAGAAACGGAAATATCTTCAATGTGAAGTTGCGTAAGGTATTGGCGGTGGCCATTTTTCTTACGGTATCCTTTTCTTCTTTTCTTTTTAAAGACAATTACTTTGTCTCCTTTCAGGTGCTTAACGACTTTTGCGCTAACAGAAGCACCATCTATAGCCGGGGCGCCAAGAGTAATGTTGTCTCCGTCTGCGTGAAGAAGAACTCTATCAAAAGATACGCTAGTACCTTCATCTTCTTTCAAACGGTGAACAAACACTTTCTGGTCTTTCGCAACTTTAAATTGCTGCCCTGCTATCTCTACAATTGCATACATAGTGTTTAGTTATTTGATTTTTACTAAAATAGTTTGCAAATATAGTATTTTAAAAATAACTGTCAATTTTTTTAAAGCTATTTATTGTTTCAGTTTATGCTTAAACAATTGCATAAAGGATAAGGTTAATACAATAGCTGTGGCTAAACCAGATAATAAAACGGTAAAGCTAAATATACCTACACCAATATTGTAAGATTTGAAAAACGTCTCTGCAATTTTACTTATAAAATCTGGGTCAACTTCTGTCACATACACCGCCATAAATACTGTAAAGAGTATTGTGGCTAAGAAACCTGTTACAATACCAGCTTGAAAGCCTTCTCTGTAATTATAGTTTTGTCCTTTTTCTATCCTTTTGTACCTAATAGCTTCAAAGATGGCAAATCCAGTAATAACGCCATTGAATAAGCTAAAAAAAGGATTGGTGTGTAAACCAAATAAAGATAATACCAGAAAATATGCAATTAAGGAGGAAGCTAATGCTATTCCAAACCTTACGGAGAGTACAAATCGATTCATTTTATATGTTTTCTTGCTAATATATCTAAAATTATGTCTGAATTAAAATTTTGATGCTCAATTAATAAATTCTTAAGGCTTAAAAAAAAATGAAAAAAATGCTTTTATATTGTAACAAATTATTAGAATTTAGACCTATAATTAATAATCAAAACAAATTTTACAAATGACTAAAACTATTATGTTATCAGTTTTTGTATTCTTCATGACTTTGGCTCAAGCTCAAAAGGTGGAATTTACAGAATACAGTTTAGACAATGGCTTGCATGTTATTCTGCATCAGGATAATACTGCACCCGTTGTTACCGTTGGCGTAATGTATCATGTTGGTGCTAAAGATGAAGCTCCAGGCAGAACAGGTTTTGCTCACTTTTTTGAGCACCTTTTGTTTGAAGGCACAGAAAACATTGAGAGAGGAAAATGGTTTGATATTGTTTCTGCTAATGGTGGTAGCAATAATGCCAATACCACCCATGACCGGACCTACTATTATGAAACCTTCCCGTCCAACGCTTTAGAGCTGGGCCTATGGATGGAGTCTGAGCGTATGCTTCATCCAGTGATCAACCAAATAGGGGTTGATACTCAAAATGAAGTCGTTAAGGAAGAAAAACGTTCTAGAATAGACAATGCACCTTATGGAAAAGTGGCTTATGGAACTGGTATAGATCCGTATATGTTTGACAAACATCCTTACAAAAATTCTGTAATCGGGTCTATGGAAGATCTTGATGCCGCAAAGCTTGATGAATTTAAAGCTTTTTTTCAAAAGTACTACATCCCAAACAATGCTACCCTTGTGGTTGCTGGAGATTTAGATATTGCTAAAACACAAAAAATGATAGAAGACTATTTTGGTCCTATAGAGTCTGGCCCTGAAGTAGAACGAGTAAATATACAAGAAGACCCTATAGAAGAAAAGATAATAGCTACAGATTATGATAGCAATATACAACTTCCATTGACTGCTCTTGTATACAGAACACCTTCTATGAAAGATAGAGACGCCTATGTGCTCAACATGATATCATCTATTTTAACTGACGGGAAGAGCTCTAGAATGTACAAACGTATGGTAGATGATGAAAAAATAGCGCTACAAGTCTTAGCTTTTGCCAGAAGTCAGGAAGATTATGGTACTTACCTTATAGGTGGTTTGCCACTTGGTGACGTAGAGCTTTCAAAATTGAGAGAGGTTATGGATGAAGAAATTCTTAAACTTCAAACAGAATTAATTTCAGAAAGAGAGTATCAAAAGCTTCAAAATAAATTTGAAAATCAATTTGTCAATTCCAACTCAAGCATTCAAGGAATTGCTGCAAGTTTAGCTACTTATCAAATGCTTTATGGCAATACCAACCTCATTAATGAAGAAATTGAAATTTACAGAAGTATCACAAGAGAAGAAATTAAAGAGGTGGCCAATAAATACCTACAGGAGAACCAAAGACTTGAGTTAGATTATTTACCAGAACCAAACGAATAAAAACATCACAATGAAAAAAATAATTGCATTACTATTTATAGCCTTGGTAAGCACAAGCTTGTCTGCTCAAATAGACAGGTCTCAAATGCCACAACCCGGACCAGCCCCAACTGTAAACATAGGAGAACCTGACTCGTTTACTTTAAAAAACGGCCTGAAGGTATTAGTTGTTGAAAACAATAAGCTCCCTAGAGTTTCGGCTAGACTTATTATAGATAATAAACCTTATGCAGAGGAAAAACCAGGGACTCAAGCCATGCTAGCTAGTTTATTTGGAACAGGAACTACCGAAACCAGCAAAGATGAGTTTAACGAAGAAATAGACTTTCTAGGAGCTAACATTAGTTTTGGCTCAGAAAGTGCATTTGCTAGCTCTTTGTCTAAATTTTTCCCTAGAGTCATGGAGTTACTTGCAGAAGGAGCTTTAAGACCAAAATTTACAGAAGAAGAGTTTGAAAGTGAAAAAGCAAAATTAATAGAAAGCTTAAAAGCTAATCAAAAAGATGTGGGAACCATTGCCAATAGACTTAGCAGTAGTCAAGCCTATGGCAGAAATCACCCTTATGGACAATACACTTCTGTAGAAAGTGTGGAAGGTATAAGCCTACAGGATGTAAAAGATGTTTATGCAAATTATTTTGTGCCAAAAAATGCCTATCTAGTCGTAGTAGGAGATGTTTCTACTAAAGACGTAAAAAAGATAGCCAAAAAAAGCTTTGGAAAGTGGAAAAAAGCTACTCCACCAAGTGCCAATATTCCTGAGGTAGAACCTGCAGAATTTACTCAAATCAATTTCGTTGATATGCCCAATGCAGTTCAGAGTGAAATTATAGTTCAAAACACGGTAGATTTGAAGATGAGTGATGAAGATTATTTTCCTGTACTAGTGATGAATCAAATCTTAGGCGGAAGCTTTGGGAGTTACCTCAATATGAACTTAAGAGAAGATAAAGGGTATACTTATGGAGCAAGGTCTAGTGTTGGCGCTAGCCGTTACGCCTCTAGATTTAGAGCTTCTGCAGGTGTTAGAAATGCAGTAACAGACAGTGCTGTAGTAGAGTTTATAAAAGAAATTGATAGAATTCGAAATGAAAAAGTAGATCTTGACAAACTTGAAGACACAAAGAAAAAGTTTGCTGGTAATTTCGTAATGCAACTAGAACAACCTTCTACAGTTGCTAATTATGCATTGAATATAGAAATACAAGGTCTTAATGACGATTTTTACGAAACTTACCTTGAAAAAATAAATGCTGTTACAGATGAAGATATTCAACGAGTTGCCCAAAAATATTTAAAAGCTGACCAACTTCAAATTGTGATTGCTGGTAAAGGTTCTGATGTTGTAGAAAATTTGGAGAAAATTGAAATTAATGGAAATAAAATCCCTGTTTTATATTTCAACAAAGAAACCGAAAATGTAGAAAAACCTGAATTCAAAAAGGAATTGCCTGAGGGCGTAACCGTAGAAACAGTTTTTGACGCTTATATAGACGCAATTGGAGGAAAAGATGCTATTGCCAACGTGAAAAGTGTTATGATGTCTGGTAATGCAAGCTTCCAAGGAATGAGTTTAACTTTAACAAGAAAATTAACCGTAGATGGAAAATCTTCAGAAGTGGTGAGTATGGGAGGCAATGCCTTAAGCAAGCAAGTGTTTGATGGAGAAGAGGGTTACATCATAGTACAAGGTCAAAAAATCACTTATAATGAGCAGCAATTAAGAGATACCAAAGCCACAGCAGGCTTGTTTCAAGAATTGAATGTCATGGAAGGTGCTGAGTTGGTAGGTATAGAACAGGTAAATGATAAGGATGCGTATGTGATTCAATTAACTGAAAATGTAAGAGAATTCTATAGTATAGATACAGGCCTCAAGCTTGGAACTGAAGTTACTCAAGAGCAAATGGGACAAAAAATAACATCTACCATTTCTTACTTAGATTATGAAGAGTATGATGGCGTTTTAGTTCCTGTGACTTTGAGTCAAAACCTAGGACCACAAACAGTAGATTTCAAAATGGAAGAAGTAAAATTTAATGAAGGTGTGACAGAAGCAGATTTTGAATAAACAGATTCACCTTTTTTTAACTTATGAATCCCGCTTTTAGCGGGATTTTTTGATTTATAAGCTTAACCATGAACAGCAAAAGTTGGATTCAACTTAGGTTAATTCAGTCTTTGCCTTTAGCTTTTCACTAGCACACTTTCAGGTCTAACTTTTGAGGTGATCATTTTTATGTATGATTGATAAAACGTCCTGTTTTAAATTTCAATACGGTTGTTTAAACCTCACTATACAGCGTAAATAATTTTCATAAAGATCCTGAATACTCAAGGAAGCCCTAGTTAATTTTACTCAGATAATACTGTTAGAGGTAGGTTTGGCGATATTTTAAACCTTCTTGATTTATTGCCAAACCTGAAAAAAGATGTTTTTGTAGAATTTGCAACAATTAATTTGAGGTCCTATGAAAAAAAACCAAACCATAATTATAGCTCTAAGCTTAACCATTTGTTTTTTTATCATCTACATCTTGACCAGCGCTTTTAAAACTTTAGGTAGTGTTACAAATAACGATATAGAAAAAGAATTACAAGCCTATAACTTTAGCATTGGAACTCAAACGGTAGGTTCTAAATATAAATTTACTAACGAAACAATGTTGGTAGAAACCGCCAAAGAAATTAAGAATATGGGCTCCAATTTGCTTAAGTTTTCGATGCATCCGCGCTACAGTACAGAAAACTATGGGTTGCCAAATAACGATGCAGTAACCTCGTTAACAAAACTCGCTACTTTAGAGCCTTCTGTAAAAAAAGTTCTGGATATGGATTTTAAGTATTATCATATTTGGGCCTATGGATTTTCTCAGTACACTCCTGAGCCTAAAGGAGAAAAAGATGATACATCACAAATAAAGTTTATAGATGGCTTTGAGAAAGAGTACGAAGATGCGCTTTACCATGAACTGTATGAATTTGCTAGTTATTTACTAGAAACCTATAACAATTCAGGAAAGGTTTTTTATTTGGGCAATTGGGAAGGCGATTGGCATTTGCGATCTGATTATGACCGTGATAAGCCAGTAAACCTAAAAACTCTGGAAGGCATGATAAAATGGGCTAACGTACGTCAAAAGGCTATAGATGATGCTAAACAAAAAACTCCCC
>PXBV01000039.1 GCA_003565575.1 Psychroflexus sp.
CCTGTTCATGAATATTCTAGAATATGCTTTTTTGATAAAATCCTTACAGATATTGGGGATAACCAAAGTATAGAAAACCACTTAAGCACCTACAGCTACCGATTGAAAAATATGAGAAAGTTTTTAAAAGCTTGCGATGACAAAACTCTCTTTTTAATAGACGAATTTGGCACTGGAACAGATCCTGAGCTTGGAGGTGCTTTAGCCGAAACTTTTCTAGAAGTTTTTCATGAAAACAAAGCATACGGTATCATTACTACGCATTACGCCAATTTGAAAATGATGGCCAATGAAAACGCTGCTATTGTTAATGCGAATATGGCTTTTGACAGCTATACTATGGAGCCTCTATTTGAACTTAAACTAGGAGAAGCTGGAAGCTCTTTTACCTTTGAAGTGGCACAGAAAAATGGGATTCCTTATAGCTTAATTAATAGAGCAAAGAAAAAGGTAGAACGCGGAAAAATACGTTTTGATAAAAGTATTGCCAAACTCCAAATGGAACGATCAAAATTGGCAAAAACTAATTCTGAACTGAAGTCAAAAACCGATGAAACCAGAAAGGAACAAGAAAAACTTGATGAAATCAATTCCAAAATCCAGCAAAAACTTGAAAGTTACCAAGAACTCTACGATAGCAATCAACGAATGATAAGTATTGGGGAGAAAATTGATAAAATTGGTCTGCAATATTTTAATAATAAAAACAAAAAACAACTCTACTCCAATGTGCTAAAAATAGTAGAACGTGAAAATTCTAAGCGAATAAAACAAACCCGAAAGGAAGAAAAAATACAGAGAGAAAAAGAGAAAAAAGTAAAGCAAGAGGCTCAAGAAAAGGTTGAAAAAATTAGAGCTAAAAAACAAAAAGAAAAGAAAAAAGAAGAAGAAAAACCTAATAAAGAACCTGTTAAACCAGTTTTTAGAGAAGGGGATTCTGTAAGATTATTTGACGGGAGAGCCGTTGGAACTATTGATAAGTTTGAAAAAGGAAAAGTTGTAGTAAATTACGGCATGTTTACTACAAGTGTATCTGATGACCAACTTGAACTTGTAAAACGGGCTAAGTGATGAGCATACCGGAAGGAAAAAAAATTGTACTTTTTGATGGTGTTTGTAATTTTTGTAATGCTTCTGTAAGATTTATTATTAAAAGAGATAAAAAAGACATCTTTAGGTTTGCTCCTTTGGAAAGCAAGCTTGGAAGAGAACTTACAAATGAGCGCGGAATAGATACTTCTGAGATTGATTCAATCATTTTAATTGATCCTGGAAATGCTTATTACATAAAATCTACGGCTGCATTGGAAATCAGTAAAGATTTAAATAAATTATACCCACTATTGGGGTTTTTTCTATATTTACCCGAAGGCTTTAGAAATTTAATTTATGACTTTATTGCAAGACATAGATACAAGTGGTTTGGAAAATCTGAAACATGCCCAATGCCAACACCCGATGAACAGTCAAAATTTCTTGATATCTAAATAATTTTATTATTTAAAATAAGCTGTATTCAAAACGAAATGCCCTAGCCCCGATTGAAGCAACAGCCTCCTGCAGGGATTGGTTATTTTATGTAGTTGAAGCGAGGCGACCAGCGGAAGCCACGATGCGACTTACATAAACAACCAATAGCAGAGGAGCTAACGCTGAAAGCGGGATTTAGCTCCAAATTCAAATTAATAATTTAGCTGTTTTTTGTTTCAGCTAGGGTGAAGTTAAGTATGACTTTAAAACTTAAATACGGGTAGAATTTTGGTTGAAACTTCTCCAAAGCCTATTCTCACTTCATAATTTTGACAATACCCACGGATAATAACTGTGTCTTTATCTTCTATAAATCTTCGCTCTTGTCCACCTTTTAGTTTAAGCGGTTTTGAACCATTCCAAGATAGTTCTAACATAGATCCGTAAGAGTCTGGCGTGGGGCCTGAAATAGTACCACTTGCCATCATATCTCCACTATTAACGGGACATCCGTTGATGGTGTGATGCGCCAATTGTTGGCTCATATTCCAATACATGTACTTAAAATTTGATTTGGCAATAATACTTTCCTCACATCTGTCTGGTTGAATGGAGACGGACAAATTGATATCAAAACTTTTTTTTCCTGTGGTTTGAAGGTAAGGTAAAAGTGGTTTTACGGGTTTTGGGCCTTCTACTCTAAAGGGTTCTAGCGCGTCTAAAGTAACAATCCATGGGGAGATGGAACAACCAAAGTTTTTACCTAAAAACGGGCCTAGGGGTTCGTATTCCCATTTTTGCAAATCTCTTGCACTCCAATCGTTAAATAAGACCATGCCAAAAATATAATTTTCTGCTTCGGATGCTGGTATAGGCTCACCTAATACGTTGCTGGCAGTGGTGATAAAGGCCATTTCTAGTTCAAAATCCAAGAGTCTGGTGGGTCCAAATATGGGAGTGTCTGAGCCTTTAGGTAATTTTTGTCCTTGTGGTCTATGTAAAGGAATACCGCTAGGAATAATAGAAGAACTTCTTCCGTGATAACCAATAGGAGCGTGCAACCAATTGGGCAGTAGGGCGTTTTCTGGATCTCGGAACATTTTGCCAACATTAGTGGCATGTTCTTTACTTGAGTAAAAATCTGTGTAATCTCCAACTTGAACGGGCATCTGCATTTCTATTTCATCCAAAGTGAATAGAACGGTTTCCCTATCTTTTAGGTTTTGCTTTAATTCGTCATTGGTGACATCAAAAAGTTCTGCAACTCGGTTCCTTACCGCTCTCCACGTTTTCCTCCCATCTGCTATAAAATCATTAAGGCTGTCTTGTAAAAAAATATCATCTGTAAGTGCAATTCCTTTGAAGTAACCCAACTGATGTAATGCTCCCAAATCTATAGCATAATCTCCTATACGGGTTCCAATTGTTATAATATCATCACGCGTTAGAAACACTCCAAAAGGTATATTTTGGATTGGAAAATCTGTATTATCTGGAAGATCTAGCCATGTTTTTCTTGCTGGATCATTTGCTTTAATAGACATATAGTGCGGTTTGTTGGTTGAAATTAATCTTAAATCTTCCTTCAAATATATTATTTTAACCGTATTTACCATTCTAATTACTTAATTTTGAAACATATTTAACTTTAAAATTTTGCGATGAAAGATCAAGCCATTCTAGATTTAATTCTTGAAGAAAAAAACAGACAATTAAACGGCTTAGAATTAATTGCGAGTGAGAACTTTGCAAGCCAAGATGTTATGGATGCGGCTGGCTCCGTATTAACAAATAAGTACGCTGAAGGTTATCCTGGCAAGAGGTATTATGGTGGCTGTGAAGTTGTAGATAAAGTTGAAGACCTTGCAAGAGAGCGTTTAAAAACACTATTTGGAGCAGAATATGCAAATGTACAACCCCACTCTGGGTCTCAAGCCAATACTGCCGTTTTCTCTATTTGTTTGAAACCTGGGGATACTATTTTAGGTTTTGACCTTTCGCATGGTGGTCACTTAACTCACGGTTCTCCTGTAAATTTTTCTGGTAAACTTTACAATCCTGTATTTTATGGGGTAGACCAAGAAACTGGACGCATAGATTATAAAATGGTGAGAGAAATTGCTCATAAAGAAAAACCTAAGATGATTATTGCTGGTGCGTCTGCATATTCTAGGGAAATAGACTATAAAACATTTAGAACAATTGCAGATGAAGTTGGTGCTATCTTACTAGCAGATATGGCACATCCAGCAGGTTTAATTGCTGCGGGTTTACTTCAAAGCCCTGTACAGCATTGCCATATTGTAACATCTACTACTCATAAAACCATAAGAGGACCTAGAGGTGGCATCATTTTGATGGGCAAAGACTTTGAAAATCCGTTTGGAGAAAAGTTGAAGAATGGAAAACTCAAAAAAATGTCTAGCCTACTAGATAGTTCTGTCTTTCCTGGCAACCAAGGTGGCCCTTTGGAACATATTATTGCGGCAAAGGCTGTAGCATTTGGTGAAGCCTTAACCGATGAGTTTATTGAATATCAAAAACAAGTGATAAAAAATGCGGACGCTTTGGCTAAAGCTTTTGTTGAAAGAGATTATAAAATTATTTCTGGTGGAACAGACAATCACATGATTCTTATTGACTTAAGAAACAAAAACATCAGTGGAAAACAAGCTGAAGAAGCCCTTGGAGTTGCGAGTATCACTGTGAACAAAAATATGGTTCCTTTTGATGATAAGTCTCCATTTGTAACATCTGGTATTAGAATTGGGACTCCAGCTGTTACTACTAGGGGTTTAGTAGAGGATGACATGTTGAAGATTGTCAATCTAATTGATGAGGTTATCAATAACTTTGAAAACAAAGCCCACTTAGAGAGCATAAGAGAACAAGTTCATACAATGATGAGTAAAAAGCCTCTTTTTGCAGAGACCGTAAAAAGTTAGTTGGATACTTAATTGTTCTCAATTCTTTAACACCCTTTATAATTCTGAAGGGTGTTTTTTATTGCTCAAATTCAGTACTTTGATAAGCGCCTAAATCAGGCCGCTGTGTTCTATCTCTACCAAGAATATCTGACGGAACTTGATTTGCTGTGTCTGGATTTCCCGCTCCTCTGGCAGGTGATTCATTACTAATGATCAATTGATTTGTATTCACATCCAAAAATTGTGGAACCTCATTTAAGATTAAATTGTCAAAACGAACAGTGTTCTCAAAATCATAAAGCGCATCTGACGAAAAACGATTAGTAGTGTCATTAAATCTTATGAGACAGTTCTCAAATTTATAATTAAAAGCAGCTCCTTCATCTCTGTTAAAAATCAATTCAATAGCTTCATTCCCGTAAATGATACAATTGCTAAAAGTAGCTTCAACCAAATCTGAAACAAATAATGTTTCTCCAGCTAAAAGATTATTTTCAATTAATACTGCAGGAAATTGTCTAAAACTATTTCTCCAATAATTGGCAAACGTAGAATGTCTAAAGTTATAGCGACCACCTAAAGATAAGTTTAAAGAAGCTTGGCCACTATTATTGATCACCAAATTCTCACCATCTACAAAGCCCGTTCTGGCAAGAAGACCCACATTGGCAGAATTATAAATTTGTGTATTTTTAAGGGTTAACGTGGGTTCTTCTCCTCCATCGTTGGAATCCATCAAAATACCAACAGTTGAATTTTTGATTGTAACGTGATTAAAAACATGACCCGTACTGCCTTGAGTAAGCCATAAAGCCGCCCATTGACCTGGAACATCACTAAAAGAGGGCTCTAATCTATCACCTTGAAAAATGATTTCATTTTCAAGTAAAGTTTGGTCTTCACTAAGTTCACCTATGGCTTTTATAGTAGACCCATTAGAAGCTATGAGACCACTGTTATCATGAAAGTGGATGCGTGCACCAGGTTCAATATGTAAGGTGGAGCCAGAGGGCACGCCTGCAAACCCATATATAACATAAGGCTTCTCATTTGTGAACCGTAGTTGAGTTTCATCTAAAATAAATCCATTAATTTGAACTTGCCCACCTTCTTCATCTAAGCCTAAACTTAAAGTTTCTGTTGAGCCATCTTCAAAACGTTCAGGAAATAAAAAATGAGCATCTTGGACAAGTGTCACCAACTCTATTTGTTGTTGATTACTGCCAGAATCAAAATTAATTTGGTCTGTATACAAGAAAGAGGTTTCGCCTTGAGTTAGAGTTTCGATATTAGCAGTTACTTCTACAAAAACAAAGATGCTATCTCTCGCTAACACATTGATGTCTGAAATCTGCTGACCAGCAACACCGTCAACATTTAGTCTAAAGTTTGAATTTACTCCTTGATTAAGCGCAATGGATGGAATATTAATATCTTGACTGCTTTTATTATAAACCTTAAAACTGTATGTACTGGACCCAATTGTGGAAAATACAGTATCTAAAAAAAGAGTGTCTTTTGAAAATTCTAATTGCCCAAAGCTGGGTTCTAGTTCGAAATCGTCTCTACAAGACGTACACAAAATCAAACTCAAAAGAACCAGCACTACTATATTTTTTTTCATAAAACAATATAACGTAAAAATCAATTGCTACGTAAAGCTACTTTTCTACAAGCTCAACTTCAAAAAGCTGATCCCAATTTTTTCCTGTTACAAACAAACGTCCAGATTCTTTGTGATATGCAATACCATTTAAAACATCAAGCCTTGAATGTTGCTTCACTTGATCCCTAAGACCTCTAAAATCCACAACTCCATCTACTGCACCCGTTTGAGGGTCAATGATGACTACTCCATCTTTTTGATAAGTATTAGCAAAAATCTTTCCTTCTATCCACTCAAGTTCATTTAACTGATTCAAGACAGTTTTATTAGTGGTAGGTTGTATAAAATACTCCTCCTCCAAACTATCTTTATTCAAAATCCAAATTTTATCTGTACCATCACTTTTATAAAATTTTTCACCATCATTACATAAACCCCAACCCTCTTTACTATCTGTGTAAGCAAACTTATTCAATAATTCAAAGGTATTTAAATCATATATTAATCCTTCTTGTGCTTGCCAAGTTAATTGATAGATTTTATCATTCAAAATACTGAGTCCTTCACCAAAATAAAAATCGGCTAACTTAACCTCACGAAGTACTTCCCCTGTTTCATAATTGGTTTTACGCAAAGTAGACTTTCCACGCTGACCCGTGCTTTCATATAAAGTGTCTCCAAAAAATTCAAGACCTTGAGTATATGCTTCTATATCATGTGGAAATCTATTTATAATTTTATAGGAATAAAGTTTAGGCTTTTGATGGTTGAGAATTCTTATTGCTTCAGATAATTTTACAGATTCTCCGTCTATGCTTATATTCACTTCTAAAGTGTGATTTCCCAACATCATATCTGTAAGCGCTATTGAAAATTGATTAGAAAGTTCAATATTAACAACACGATTTTGAAAACTTAGCTGTACAGAATTAACCTCATGATCTTTAAAAGCCTTTACAGTACCTCGAAGCGTGTCTAATAGAGTTAAATTTTTAGAATTATTCTCTAATTGAATTTTAAAATCTTTTGACAAATCTTCATCGCAGGATAAAAGAATAACACCTAAAAATATGACTCCCAACAATTTAAAAAAACGCATGACTTAATTTTTTAAAATACTGAGTAAAAATAAGGAATTAGAACAAAAAACAGCTTGTTGACTTTAAATAAGATTGTATATTTGCAACCGGCAAGTCCTACACAACCAGCTCCTGTCGAATCCCCCAGGGCGGGAACGCAGCAAGGGTAGATGGTCGTAGCGGTGTGATGTAGGTAGCTTGCCTTTTTTTATTTTATAACTCTCCATTTTATTCTCAACTCTAATTGTTAGATATTAGCAAAAAATAACTAAATAATGCGAGATGTAGTTTTAATCACTGGAGCATCCTCTGGAATAGGCAAAAGTATAGGGGAGTATTTAGCCAAGTCCAATTATAAAGTTTATGGAACCAGTAGAAAACCAAAACAAAAAGAATTAAACGGAATCAACTTTATACAATTAGATGTCACTGATTCTGAGAGTATTCAAAATGCCATAAAATTTTTAATAGACAAAGAATCCAAGATTGATTTTTTAATCAATAATGCTGGAATCGGAATTTCTGGCCCTCTAGAAGAGATACCAGAAACTGAACAAGAAAAAATATTTAATACAAACTACTACGGACCGCTGAGAGTCATAAACGCAGTACTGCCTCACATGAGAGCAAGAACCTCTGGTTTTATAATCAATATTACTTCAATAGCAGGATATATGGGTTTACCATTTAGAGGATTATATTCTGCCACAAAAGGAGCATTAGAACTTACAACAGAAGCTTACCGTATGGAAATAAAATCTTTTGGCATAAAGATGTGCAACGTAGCTCCAGGAGATTTTGCAACAAATATTGCTGCTGGAAGATATCATGCCCCCACAAGAAAAAACTCTCCCTACAAGGCTAATTATGAAAAAAGTCTTCAGCTTATGGATAAACATGTGGATAGTGGAGAAAACCCTCAATTAATGGCCAAAAAAATTCATTCAATCATGCAAAAAAACAATCCTAAAATTCATTATAAAGTCGGAAACTTCACACAAAAGCTTTCTACCACACTCAAAAACATCTTACCAGATAAAGTATTTGAAAAACTTATACTCAATCATTACAAACTTTAAATTTCGAAAAATTAAACTTACATGATTTTTAAGAAGCTTAAATCAATAAATCAAACTGAAAAATTTCTTGAAAATTAAAACAGATAAAACTTTTAAGAACACTCAACCAAACTCTGTTAAACTAGTCTCTACTTTTATTTCTTCGGAACTTAATACCGTTAGCTAGATGCAGACAGCTAGTTAACTTTAAGCCTTGCAACTGCAACCACAGGCGTCTTGGGTGAAGTCTACAACTGAAGCTGAAGCCGTAAGTATTTAAAAAAGGGTTTTTTAAAAAGTCATACCCATTTAGCTAGGTACAACTGATTTTTAAGCTATTAACCCCTAAAACTAAAAAACCCTTCATTGTCATAATGAAGGGTTTAGTAATAAAGAAGGCGGCGACCTACTCTTCCACGGTATGTAGTACCATCGGCGCTAACGGACTTAACTGCTCTGTTCGGA
>PXBV01000119.1 GCA_003565575.1 Psychroflexus sp.
AGGACTTTACCAAGCAAGGTAGAGGTAAGGCCTTCTCAACCACCTAAAAAATAATTATTTTAAATACTAAAAAAAACCTGCTTAAACTCAATTAAGCAGGTTTTTTTATTCTAGCTGTATCAACACTTAATTATCAATTTTACAGTAAACAGTTGAACCGCAGTTAGTCATGCGTTAGGGATGGGAACGGTAGCTTGGTGAAGCTAAAGTCTTGTTTTTATAGCTGTACCAAAGCGACCTTGGAAGCTCTTGGTACAGCTTAATAAAAACTGACTTTTGCTAACCAACTAAAGTGGACAGCCCGCCAGAACGCCCTGGTCTTTCTTTTAAAAAAAAGGGCTAATTGTCTTGAGAGTTTTATTTAAAATAACTGAAATCTTCTCCTGCTTTTATGTCTAGCAGTGCGTTGTAGATTAGCTTAATAACATTTTCTACATCTTTTTTATGTACCATTTCTACTGTGGTGTGCATATAGCGAAGTGGGAGAGATATAAGAGCGGAGGCTACACCGCCGTTGCTATAAGCAAATGCATCTGTATCTGTTCCTGTCATTCTACTTGCTGCCATTCTTTGGAAGGGAATGTTGTGCTTTTCAGCGGTATCAATAAGGAGTTCTCTTAGTTTGTTTTGGACTGCTGGTGCATAACTAATCACGGGACCATCTCCAATTTTGGTAAGACCTTCCTTCTTTTTATCTATCATTGGTGTAGACGTGTCATGGCAAACATCTGTCACTATAGCTACATTTGGCTTGATGGTTTGTGTAATCATTTCTGCGCCACGTAGTCCAATTTCTTCTTGCACTGAATTGGTGATGTAGAGTCCAAAAGGTAATTTCACATTATTTTCTTTAAGGAGTCTAGCCACTTCAGCAATCATAAATCCACCCATTCTATTGTCTAGTGCTCTGCAAACAAACTTGTCTTTGTTTAAAATAAAAAACTCATCGGGATAAGTGATGACACACCCCACGTGGACTCCAAGATGTTCTACTTCTTCTTTAGTTGCACAGCCTACATCTATAGAGATATTTTCAATTTTTGGGGTTTCTTCTTTAGCTTTATCTCTGGTATGAATAGCTGGCCAACCAAATACGCCTTTCACAATTCCTTTTTTGGTGTGAATATTTACGCGTTTGGAGGTTGCTATTTGATGGTCACTGCCTCCGTTTCTTATCACATAAATAAGACCGTCTTCAGTTATATAATTTACGTACCATGAAATTTCATCTGCATGGCCTTCTATAACTACCTTAAATTCTGCATCTGGATTGATTACTCCTACAGCAGTTCCATAAGTATCGGTTATAAATTCATCGACATAAGGCTTGAGATAATCCATCCAAAGTTTTTGCCCTTCCCATTCATAGCCAGTTGGTGCTGCGTTGTTTAAGTAGGTTTCTAAAAATTTAATAGAATTGTCATTCATAAGTTAAGATTTTTGTGGTGCTAATTTAGTAAAGTATTGAGATATAGATGAGAAACGAATTCTTAATTTTGGAACGATTTTGGCTAATGGTATGATTAAATTTTTTAAAGTGAATTTTAGCTTTGTTGTATGTCTGATTTTATCTGGTGGAGTTTTGTTTGCCCAAGACCAAAATAATGTTGTAGATACAAATGAACACAAACGATTCTTAATTATCAATACGGATTCTATATTGACAGATAAAGTGGAGCTGGAAGAAGTGTTTATTTTCCCTAAAATAAATTTTGAAAATAGAGACGACTTCAGAAGCTATCTAATTTTAAAACGTAAAACTAAAAAAGTTTGGCCATACGCGGCTTTAGCTTCTGAACGCTTTGAAACTTTAAATCATCGCTTGGAACAGATAGAAACAAAAAGGGGAAAACGAGAATACACCAAAATTATTCAAAAATACGTAGAGGATGAGTTTACCGAAGAATTGAAAAAATTAACTAGAACTGAAGGTCAAATACTAGTAAAATTGGTACATAGACAAACAGGTATTACTATTTTTGACTTGGTAAAAGACTTGAGATCTGGTTGGAGAGCTTTTTGGTACAATACAACTGCCAATTTCTTTGACATTTCTTTGAAGGAAGAATTTCAACCTTATACAGTCAAAGAAGATTTTTATATAGAAGATATATTACAGCGCGAGTTTCAATCTGGGGCTTTAAATAAACAAGCTCCAAAAATTGATATTGAATTTTTGGAGCTGTTAAATAAGTGGCAAACCACTTCTAAATCAAGGCCTCCATCTGTTGGTAGAGGCATAATGAAATATTAGGTCATAGATTAATCTTCATTGATTGTAAAATCTGAATAAGCATCCATTCCGTGTTCGTGTAAATCTAAACCTTCTATTTCTTCTTCACGAGTAACTCTTAAACCAAGACTTACTTTAATAGCGTATAGAATAATACCTGAAGTTATCACACAAAAGCCACCAACTATTAATACTCCGTAAAGTTGAGTGAGAAACTGTTCACCACTAGCTAAACTTCCAAAGATTCCAACAGCTAGAGTTCCCCAAATACCACAAATAAGGTGAACTGTAACTGCACCCACGGGATCATCAAGTTTCAATTTATCAATTAAAGCAATTCCTAAAACTATAATTAGTCCGGCTATTATTCCAATTACAACCGACTCATTAGGAGACATCACATCTGCACCTGCAGTAATACCAACAAGGCCACCCAAAATTCCATTTAAAAACATGGTTAAGTCAAGATTTTTATAAAGAATAGTAGATAGAATGATAGCGCCAAATCCTCCTGCAGCTGCAGCTAAACTCGTATTCACAAGAACTAACGACGTAAGCTCTGGGTCTGCAGACAAAACTGAACCTCCATTAAACCCAAACCATCCTAGCCATAATACCAAGACACCAGCAGTTGCTAGAGGTATACTATGTCCAGGTATAGCTTTGGCTTTACCATCTTTGCTAAACTTTCCAATTCTACCGCCAAGCAAAGCAATAGCTACAATGGCAGCCCATCCGCCTACAGAGTGTACTAAAGTTGATCCTGCAAAATCATAAAAGCCCCAAGAGTCTAAAAATCCTTCGCCCCAACCCCAAGAACCTATAACTGGATAAACTAGCCCTACATAAGCAATGGTAAATACCATAAAAGCACTTATCTTCATACGTTCTGCAACAGCTCCTGAGACAATAGTAGCAGCAGTAGCTGCAAACATGCCTTGAAATAGAAAGTCTGTCCAATAGGTGTATCCGCCATCTGCATAAGCAGCGGTAACTCCACCTTCTGGGGAATCCAGTCCAAAACCAGCAAATTTTAATATACCTAAATCTCCATCTTCAAAACCTGGATACATTAAATTAAACCCAAAGGCATAGTATAAGAGCAATCCTCCAGTAATTATAAAAATATTTTTAAAGAGGATATTAATTGTGTTTTTTTGTCGAGTTAAGCCTATTTCTAAAAATGCAAAACCAGTATGCATGAAGAATACTAAAGCCGTAGCTACCATCATCCATACATTGTTAGCTGTAAATAATCCTAAATCCATAATTAAATTTTTAAGTAGTTATTAATTTATACCGTCTTTCCCGTTTTCTTTAGTTCTAATTCTGTATGCTTCTAAAACTTCAGAAACAAAAATTTTCCCATCACCCACTTTTCCAGAATAGGCTGTTTTGAGGATGGCTTCAATGGTTCGCTCAGCAAATTCATCTGAAACTACAATAGATAAATGTCGCCTTTGAATGTCTGAAGTACTGTAGGAAATACCACGATAAACATGACCCTGTTTTTCATTACCAACTCCGGTAACATCCCAATAACTAAAAAAATTAACTTCAACTTGATGCAAAGCTTCTTTAACTTCATCAAATTTGGATTTTCTAATAATTGCTTCTATTTTTTTCATAGGTTATTATTTTATGTGGGTAAAATTACAATAAAGTTGATTTAAAATAAAAACACCCCCTTTTATTAAGGGGGTGTTTTTGTTAATAACTACTTTTTAAATTTTATAAATATTTCACATTTGATCAATTCAGAACTTTGTTTTTTCTAATATGTCAATTTTAAAATGAAAATAATAGCAAAAAAAGAAAAAGACAGTATTATTTAGAATTAATATAAATTATATTAAAAAATTGAATTTATTCCATCATAACATTAAAATCTTTGAGTATATCTTGTAATTCTGTTTTATTGAATTCATAATTAGAAAAAACCTTGTCGTGTTTTTTCTTATGTTCCATACGTTTTATGTTTTGTAAAAAACGTCTGTAATCTTGTTCTGACTTTAACTTTAATCCTGGTACTTCTACAGATTTTCCGTTTTTATTTTTTGCAACCATTGTAAAGTAAGAAGAATTGCAATGTTTTATTTTCCCGTCTTGGATATGTTCTGATTCAACCCTTATTCCCACAACCATAGATGTTTTTCCTACGTAATTAATAGAAGATTTCATGGTGAGTAATTCTCCAACTTCCACAGGACTAAGAAAATCTACTTGGTCTACACTGGCAGTTACACAATAATTTTCTGAATGTTTGGAGGCGCATGCAAAGGCTACTTGATCCAGTAAGGATAAAATAAAGCCTCCATGTATTTTACCACCAAAATTTGAATGGGAGGGAAGCATGAGTTGACTAAGAATCACTTCAGACTCTGAACTATGTTTAAATTTTTTTTCCATTGGTTTTGAATTTAATGGTCAGGAAGCCACTTTGGGCTAATGGTTTTTTTTGAGGTCACCCCCAATTTTTTTAGGGTTTCTACGTCTTTTATTAAATTTTGCTGTCCGGTAAGTTTTTTCATCGCTTCCTCATAAGTAGATTTTGTAGAATCTAAACGGTTACCTACATGTTGCAAACCCTCTATCAGGTTTACAAATTTATCATACAGACTGCCCGCGTGTTTTGCAATTTCTATAGCGTTTTGTTGTTGTTTTTCATTACTCCAAACCATATCTACAGTTCGTAATGTAGAAAGTAAAGTTGTTGGACTTACCATTAAGATATTATCTTGAAATGCAGAATAAAAGAAGTTAGAATTTTCGCTTTGAGCCAAAAATAAAGCGGGCTCTAAAGGTATGAACATCAAAATAAAATCTGGAGAAGCTTGCCCTCCAAGCAATTCATAGCGCTTTTCCTTTAAGCTCTTCAGGTGATTTTCTAAGGACTTCACATGTGTTTTTAAAAAAAGTTGTTTTTCATCTGCATCTTCTGCATTCACGTAACGCTCATAAGACTTCAAGCTTACCTTAGCGTCTATTACCATCATTTTCTCATTGGGAAGATGCACCACGACATCTGGTAATTGACGTTTGCCACTCTCTCTACCAAATGATTTTTGTATCTCGTACTCTCTACCTTTTACCAAACCAGATTTTTCCAGCACTTTCTCCAAAATCATTTCGCCCCAGTTACCTTGTGTTTTGTTATCTCCCTTCAAAGCCTTAGTCAAGTTATTTGCTTCTTCAGAAATCCTGAGGTTCTGTTCATTTAAGTGTCGTAACTGCTCGCCTAGTTGTGAGTGTCCTTTTAGGAAGTCACTATTCGTTTTTTCTATTTTGCTTTCAAAGACCATTAGTTTCTCCTTTAATGGATCTAAAATGTGAGCTAAATTTTTTTTGTTTTCTAGTGTAAATCTTTCCGACTTCTGTTCTAAAATACGCTGAGCTAAATTTTCAAATTCTTCACTAAATTTTTTTTGTAGAGCTTGCATTTCTGTTTTTTGGTCGGCCCATTGTTTTTTTAGTCCCTCAAGTTCGGTTTCTTTTTGGGTCAATTTATTCTGAATAAAATACCGTTCACTCCATTCTTTTTTCAATTCAGCTTGAAGCTTTTCGTTAACTTTTAAAAATTCATCTTTAGTTTTTTCTTCCTTCTGAAGCCTTTCAGAATACAAACTTTCAAAATGCAATGAAGTGGTTTTCCACCTTAATAAAGTAGAACGATCTATCAATTTAGCTATTAAAAAACCTAGGCTTGCTGCAATGACAGCAATCAAAATATATTCTGAAAGTTCCATAACTTAAATTTAATTAAAGGTAAAAAAAAGATGCTAGATTAGCTTGATTATAAACTTAGTCTGACTTCTTCACTTCTGAAAGGTCTAAAAGATTGAAAGGATTAATACCCAAACCTTGCACACTTTTGGCTCTAAATCTAACTACTTCATCATAATACAGAGGAACCACAGGTGCTTCTTCAACAAGTAATGAATCCATTTTAGCATATAATTGAAACCTGAGTGAATCTTCTTTTTCTTCTAATGCGTTTTCATAAAGTTGATCAAACTGAACGTTTTTAAAATGGGTATAATTAGGGCCATTAGGAGAAAAGTTCTTACTATAAAACAAAGACAAGTAGTTGATAGCGTCTGGATAATCTGCAATCCAACTAGCTCGAAAATTATCGAGCTGTCCAGAAGACCGTTTTTGCCTTATGGTAGAAGCGGGCATAACGTCCACATCAACTTCTACTCCAATTTTTTGAACTTCTTTTTGAATATATTCAACCAAATCTATATAAGAAGGATTGGTACTAATGCTTAGCTGAGGCCTAGAAATTCCTGTTTCTTTTTTAAAATGTTCTATCAGTTTTTTTGCTTTGTCTGGATTATAATTATAGCCATCATAGTTAGTTTGTCCCATCAAACCATTGGGGATAAATCCTTTATGAGCAGGTGTACCAATATTGTTTCGTAGAAATTTCATCATCACCTCTCGGTCAAATGCGTAATTAATAGCTTGCCTAAACGATTTTGACTTTACTTCTTCTGACTTTGAATCTAGATAAAACCCTAAATATTCTGTATTTAAATATGGGCTTTTGTCCATCCATAGTTGATTCTCAAATTTTGAACGCAACTCACCAGTAGTGGTGATCAATTCGTCTTTATAGGATGCATCTAAGCCACTCAAAAAATCTAATTCACCTTGAATAAACGCCATAAATTCACTTTGTTTATCTGGTAAGAAGGTAATTGCAACCGCTTCCAAATAGGGAAGAGGCTCTCCAAATTCATCTGTTTTGAAGTAGAGTTCATTTTTTCTTAAAACTAATTTTTCTCCTATTTCCCATCGCTTAAATTTAAAAGGACCCGTACCAATTGGTGAAGTTTGAAAATTCAACCTCTCCATTTCTCTAGGCAATACTGAGCAGAATTTAGAAGAAAGAAGCCCAAGAAAAGCTGGAAATCTATTTTTCAGGTGGATCTCCAGTACAGAATCATTTATGGCTTTTATGTGCTCAACATCAGACATGATCCAACTCCCAGGTGAAGCAACCTTTGGGTCAGAAAGCCGTTTTAAGCTATACTCAACATCGGTAGCAACTACTTGTCGCGTGGAGTCTTTCCCAAATACTTCATGCTTATGAAAATACACGTTGCTTTTCAATATAAACCTGTAAGTTAATCCGTCTTCAGAAACAGACCAATTTTTGGCTACATCAGCTTCTGTCAACATCTGTTCATCAAGTTTTACTAGTGTATTATAGAGTTGATGGCTAGGCCATATATTTCTTTGGTCTTTCGCAAAGGCTGGATCTAATGATGTAATATTGGCGTGTTCATTGTAGCGAAACACCATATGCTCTTCGTAAATTGAATCAGAACGGCTGCATGAAGTTAAGACTATTAAATTCAGCAGAAAAAGGAAAAGAAGTAAGGATTTGAAGTTCAATTTTTATGAATAACTTTTAGTTGGTATCTTTGCAAACTATTGCGAATATAATGGTTTCTTCTGAATTTAATTCAGTTGATTATACTACCAAATTTTGAATTATGTCTAAACCTAAAGTTGCCTTTTACACACTAGGCTGTAAGCTTAATTTTTCTGAAACGTCTACCATTTCTAGGCAATTTGAGAAAGAGGGGTATACACGTGTAGAATTTGAAAACACTCCAGATGTAGTTGTTATTAACACTTGTAGTGTGACTGAAAATGCAGATAAACGTTTCTCTACTATTGTAAAAAAGGCTCAAAATGTAAATCCAGATGCTTTTGTGATAGGTATTGGTTGCTATGCACAATTAAAACCTGAGGAGCTTGCAAGTGTTGATGGTGTAGATTTGGTCTTGGGGGCTACAGAAAAATTTAAAGTGACAGATTACATTACAGATTTAAGTAAAAACGACTTTGGAGAAGTACATTCTTGTGAGATTGATGAAGCCGATTTTTATGTTGGATCTTACTCTATTGGAGATCGAACGCGTGCGTTTTTGAAAGTTCAAGATGGTTGCGACTACAAGTGTACATATTGCACCATTCCTTTAGCTAGAGGAATTTCACGATCTGACAAGTTGGAAAATGTCTTAGAAAATGCAAGAGAAATTTCTGCTAATGGCATAAAAGAAATTGTACTCACAGGAGTAAATATTGGAGATTATGGAAAAGGAGAGTTTGGGAATAAAAAGCATGAGCATACATTTTTAGACCTTGTACAAGCATTAGATAGAGTAGATGGAATAGATAGAGTAAGAATTTCTTCCATAGAACCTAATCTTTTAAAAGACGAAACCATAGATTTTGTTGCTCAAAGCCAATGTTTTGTGCCTCATTTTCATATTCCTTTACAGAGCGGTAGTAATACGCTTTTGAAGAAAATGCGCCGCCGCTA
>PXBV01000282.1 GCA_003565575.1 Psychroflexus sp.
GAAGTTGACGCAGACAATACGGATGATGAAGGAAGAATACTAGCATCACCTCTAGCCAAAAAAATAGCTGAGGACAAAGGAATAGACTTAAGAAAAGTAAGCGGTTCTGGTGATAATGGTCGTATTGTAAAGAAGGATGTAGAAGACTTTAAACCATCAAAAGCATCTGAAACTAAAGCATCTACTGCAGAAAAATCAGAAACAGCTAAGCCAAAACAAGAAGCTGTTCCAGCACCTGAACTTTACACGCCTGTAGGTGAAGAGTCATTTGAAGATGTGAAAAACTCTCAAATGAGAAAAACCATTGCTAAACGATTATTAGAATCTAAAAATTCTGCTCCACATTACTACCTCACAATTGAGGTTGATATGGAAAACGCTATGGCTTCTAGAAGCCATATCAATCAGATGCCAGATGTGAAAGTATCTTTTAATGACTTGGTCATCAAAGCTTCTGCTATGGCTTTAAGAAAACACCCTCAAGTTAACTCATCATGGAATGGAGAGGCTACAAAAATAGCTAAACACATTCACGTAGGAGTAGCGGTGGCAGTAGATGAAGGTCTTTTGGTTCCAGTTCTTGAGTTTGCAGATCAACAGAGTTTAACACAGATTGGTAACAACGTGAAAAACTTAGCGGGTAAAGCAAAAAATAAAAAGCTACAGCCTGACGAAATGGAAGGTAGCACGTTTACAGTATCCAACCTTGGAATGTTTGGTATAACAGAATTTACGAGTATCATAAATCAACCAAATTCTGCTATCCTTTCAGTAGGGACAATTGTGGAAAAGCCTGTTGTCAAAAATGGACAAATAGTTGTAGGAAATACCATGACGCTCACTTTGGCCTGTGACCACAGGACAGTAGATGGTGCTACTGGCGCAAAATTCCTACAAACATTAAAAACGTATTTAGAAAATCCAGTGACCATGTTAGCTTAATAGGCTAAGTTCACTTACTAATGAAATCACCAACTGCCTTAATTAGATTGTAAATGTCTTTTAGGGCAGTTTTTTATTAAACACCATGAAAAATAAACTTATATTACTTTGCCTTGGTCTTTTGTTCATTTCCTGTAAAGAGGTGAATGAAGAACAAACTAAATCAAAAGTAGAAGAAGTTGTTTCTGATGTTATACCTACATATACTTCAGCAAAAGAAGCCTTACGCTATTTATCGTCTGATGAGTTAGAAGGTCGGGATACAGGAAGTGAAGGGATAGATAAAGCTGCAACTTTTATTGAGAATGCTCTAAAAGAATTTCAGATTCCACCTTTTTTTGAAACGTACAGGGATTCTTTTAAACTCAAAGAATTAGATGGTTATAATGTAGTTGGGATTAAAAAAGCTGAAACGCCCTCAGATTTAAAACCTTTAGTGATAGGAGCTCATTTCGATCATATTGGTCATATTGATGCTGTGGATAATGATAGTATAGCTAATGGTGCTAATGATAATGCTTCGGGAACCGTAGCCGTATTAGAGTTAGCTCGATTTTTATCTGATAAAACCTTAAAACGTGATGTTATTTTTGCTTTATTTTCTGCAGAAGAACGCGGTTTGGTAGGATCGAGGCATCTAGCAAACAAGTTAAAATCTGCAGAGGTTGAGCCATATCTTGTCTTTAATATTGAAATGCTAGGGGTGCAAATGAAAGATAAAAATTATAAAACGTACATAACAGGTTACGAAATATCTAACCTTGCAGAAGTTTTTAATGGTTTTTATGACGAAGAGCTCATGGGTTATCTTCCAAAAGCAAATGAATTTAATTTATTCAAAAGAAGTGATAATTATCCGTTTTTTGAAGTTTTTAATATTCCAGCACATACCATTTGTACTTTTGATTTTACTAACTTTGATTACTACCATCATGTGAAAGATGAGTTTGAAGAACTTGAAGTGGATGCTTATGTAGAGCTGGTGGATGAGTTAAAACCTGGGGTTTTAAAACTTATCAATTCAACAGAAATACAAGTAAAATTAAATTGATGTCTAAAACAATAGTTATAACGGGGACAAGTAGAGGGATAGGTTTTGAGCTTGTAAAGCTTTTTGCCGCAGAAGGCAATCGTGTTTTTGCTTTATCCAGAAATGAAAAACCAGTAAATGAGCTTCATTTAGAAAATGTAACTTCATTTTCTTGTGATTTAAACGACTCTTTATCCATTTCTAAAGTGATTTCAGAGATTCAGAAACAAATAAATTCTGTAGATATTTTAATAAATAATGCTGGACAATTTTTAAAGCAAAACTTTAAAGATACAAATATGGATTTTGTAAGAAGTGTTTATGAAACCAATGTATTTTCAGTGTTTGACCTTACCCATCAACTTCTACCACTATTGCATCAAAGTTCTCATGTAGTTACCATTAGTAGTATGGGAGGAGTCCAAGGCAGTATGAAATTTCCTGGGCTTGCAGCTTATAGCTCTAGTAAAGCAGCCGTCATCACCCTTACAGAACTTCTTGCAGAAGAATTCAAAGAAAATGGCCCATCTTTTAATGTTTTGGCTTTAGGAGCAGTTCAAACCGAAATGCTTGAAGAGGCTTTTCCAGGCTTACAGGCACCCAATTCAGCACTAGAAATGGCAAGATATATAAAAGACTTTTCAGAAAATGGAAATCGGTTTTATAATGGAAAATTACTGCAGGTTTCTAGTTCAACTCCCTAAATTTACATGAAAGAAACACTTCAAAAGTATTTACCAGAACGTGCGGTTAATCCAGTAATTGGAATGATAAAAGCGTATCAAATACAATTGAAGATTGTAAACCAACGACAAACCAAGCATGGAGATTACAGAATGAAGTCTAATGGGCTTCATCAAATCACGGTCAATTCTAACTTGAATAAATATCGTTTTTTGATAACAACACTTCACGAGGTAGCGCACTTAGTCGCCTTCAAAACCTACGGGTTTTCTATTTTACCTCACGGAGCAGAGTGGAAGCATAGTTTTAGAAAGTTGATGCTGCCATTTTTAAATCCGGAAATTTTTCCCAGCACACTTTTGCCAGAATTAGCAAGGCATTTTAAGAACCCAACTGCAAGTAGCGATACAGATGCAAGACTTAGCATTGCTTTAAAACAATATGATACTCCTAATGATAAAAACTTTATATTTGAAATTCCCATGGGAAGTTTATTCCAAATTTCAAACGGCAGAAAATTCAGAAAAGGGAAAAGATTAAGAAAACGGTACGAGTGTGAAGAGCTGAGTACTGGGAAAATCTACGTCTTTCAGCCAAATGCTGAAGTCGATGTATTAAAATAAAATTTATGAGTAAGAAGGATAATTATGCAGTAATTATGGCTGGTGGGGTTGGTACAAGGTTTTGGCCTGTAAGCAAAACTTCTTATCCAAAGCAGTTTCATGATATGTTGGGCACAGGAAGGTCTCTCATTCAACACACTTTTGAAAGACTTTCTAAAATTATTGATAAGAGTCAAATATTAATCTTAACCAACTCAGATTATATTCCTCTTGTGAAACAACAATTACCAGATGTGCATCCAGATAGAATAGTAGCAGAACCTGCAATGAGAAATACAGCCCCCTGCATACTGCTGTCTGCTTTAAAAATAAACAAAGAGAACCCTAAAGCAAGAATTATTGTTGCCCCAAGTGATCACTGGATTGAAGACGAAACAGCCTTTGCGAAAGATGTTCAACTTGCTTTTGAAGCTTGTTCCCAAAGAGACCTTTTAATGACCATGGGCATTAAGCCAACTTTTCCTAATACAGGCTATGGCTATATTAAATTTAAAAAAGAAGACAGTACCAATATTAAAATGATAGAAACGTTTATTGAAAAACCAGAGTATGAGGCTGCTAAATCTTTCTATAAAGATGAAAACTATCTTTGGAACTCGGGCATTTTCATTTGGAAGTCTTCCTTCATTATAGATCAATTTCAAGAATTTTTACCTCAGATGTTTCTTACTTTTGAAAAAAACTGGTCTAAACTCAATACTAATGAAGAACAAAGCTTTCTTGATGAATTTTATCCTCAACTTGATAGTATTTCTGTAGATTATGGTATTTTAGAAAAAACAAAATTAGTTGGAGTAATTGAGGCGAATTTTGACTGGAGCGATCTTGGTACTTGGGGCTCTCTGGATGATTATTTGCCAAAAGATGAAAATGATAATATTAGAATTAACGCTCAGTCTATCTTTATAAATTCTTCAAATAATACACTGAGGACGTCAAAAGGAAAGATAGCCGTTATTAAAGGACTAGATGATTTTATTATTGTTGAAGATGAAGATGCTCTAGTCATTTTGCCAAAAAAAGATGAACAGGAACTTAAAACTATACGAAACTTAGTCATGCAAAAGTTTGGTAAAAACCATGTATAGATTATGGCAGAACAATCTTCAAATTCTTCAAACACCACGAATACTGAGTCCACTGAAAAG
The DNA here is from genome assembly GCA_003565575.1 of Psychroflexus sp. Classification (GTDB taxonomy): domain Bacteria; phylum Bacteroidota; class Bacteroidia; order Flavobacteriales; family Flavobacteriaceae; genus Psychroflexus. The sequence continues at coordinate 4,428 of PXBV01000282.1, forward strand.
GTAAAGAGCAATCTAAAAGAATCTTATGGCAGCATCAAACAGTTCCTCTACGAGCTCTTAGATATTACCCATGATACAGATAAGGACTCTACCACAGAGGCTATTCTAAAAGATATATCCTTTAAAGGTCATAACGCTTGGATTCTTATTTTTTCTATCATCATTGCATCGGTTGGTCTTAACGTAAGTAGTACAGCAGTGGTTATTGGTGCGATGCTTATTTCCCCTCTCATGGGTCCTATTGTTGGTCTTGGCTTCTCCGTAGCTATCAATGATGTTGATACACTCAGGAGATCTCTTATAAACCTAGGCGTAATGGTGGCTCTTAGTTTAATTACTGCATTTCTATACTTTCAATTATCGCCTTTAACCCAATTAACACCTGAGCTTGAAGCAAGAACTTATCCTACAGTTTTAGATGTTTTAGTGGCGGTTTTTGGTGGCTTAGCCTTGATAATTGCCAAAGCTAAAAAGGGAACAATCATAACTGTTATTTCTGGAGTTGCTATCGCTACAGCTTTAATGCCTCCTTTATGCACAGCTGGTTATGGCTTAGCCGTTTGGGATATGAGTATTTTTGGAGGAGCTATGTATTTGTTTACAATCAATACTATCTTTATTGCCTTGTCAACTTTTGTGGTGTCAAAATTTTTAAGGTTTCCTCTAGTTAAATATGCTAACTCTTTGAGGCGAAAACGAATTGCTCAAATTGCGTCCTCCATTGCAATAATTGTCATCATCCCTAGTGTGTACTTATTTTATAATCTATTAAAGGAATCTTACTTTACAAATGACGCCAATAGATTTGTACAAGAAGAACTCATGGACTACAAGCAATCTTTTTTACAAAAGAATTCAACAGTGATTTCCTATAATTCTGGACTCAACCCAACCATTGATGTCTCTTTTTTGGGTAAAGAAATTCCAAAAGAGATAATAGAATTATGGAAAGATAAAATGAAAAGATATCAATACCTAGAAGATACGGAATTGAGAATACTTCAAAATGAAAATTCTGAAAATTACGATCAATTAAAATACATGGTGGAGCTAAAACGAAGAGACTCCCTAGAACTTGCAGAATCTAAGGCCGAAATAGAAAATTTACAATACGAATTGAAATCTATGCAGAAGAGCAATAGAATTGTAAGGTTTGATCGCTTAGCTCAAGAAATTCAATTAAACTATAGTAGTATTGATGAAATTAGTTTTGCTGACGTGATTAAGTCAAATTTTGAACAAATGGATACAATTCCAACTTTTAGTATAAAATGGAAAAGTAATGTAACTTCAGAAGTGAAGCAAAACAATGCAAGTAAACTTGAAAGCTGGTTGTCATTCAAGCTGGAGCTTGATAATATCAACGTTATTTCCCTAAATTAAAGTCCTTGCTGTTGAGCAAGTCTTACTTTTTTAAATAAGTTGGAAGCATACACAAAATCAGTAAGCTTTTGATTTGTGGTTTTATGAATATTGTCTTTTGTTCCTTTCCATGCCACAACCCCATTTTCAAGATAAACAATATTTTCTCCAATTTCAAATACAGAATTCATGTCATGCGTATTGATGACTGTTGTTATTTCAAATTCATGAGTGATTTCTTGAATAAGGTTGTCTATTACTGAAGCTGTTCTTGGATCCAATCCAGAATTGGGCTCATCACAAAACAGAAAGTTAGGTTTATTAACGATTGCTCTAGCAATTGAAACTCTTTTCTGCATTCCACCACTTATCTCTGATGGTAACTTATGATTGGTATTGATTAAATTTACCCTATCTAAAACCTCTTCAACTCGGGCTTTCATCTCTACTGAAGTCATTTTAGTAAGCATTTTTAACGGAAACATCACATTTTCTTCTACTGTCATAGAGTCAAAAAGAGCACCTCCTTGAAATACCATGCCCATTTGTTTGCTTAGCTCTCTTTTTTCATCTTTAGAAAAATTTTGATAAGCCTTGCCATTGTATTCAATAATTCCGGAATTAGGAATAAATAAACCTAATAAGCACTTCAGAAAAACGGTTTTTCCGGAGCCAGATTGTCCAATGATTAGGTTTGTCTTCCCTTTTTCAAATTCGGCATTCAACCCTCTAAGGACTTCCAAGTCGTCAAATGATTTATGTAAATCTGTAACTTTTATCATATCAGCTTAGCAATAATTGAGTGATGAAATAATTCATGAAAATAATAATCACACTAGTCCAAACAAAAGACGTTGTAGCGGCATGACCAACTTCTAGTGACCCGCCTTTCATGTAATAGCCATGAAATGAAGGCACCGTTGCAAGTATCATTGCAAAGATGAAACTTTTAAGAAACGCATAGAAAACCTGAAAAGGAATGAAGTCTTCTTTGAGCCCTTCAAAAAATTCATCAGAGTTTAAAAACCCTCCATAAACTCCTGCAATATAAGCGCCTAAAATTCCTACAAACATGGATATGGCAATCACAAATGGAAAAAAACACATGGCCACAATTTTTGGAAAAACCAAATAATTTAGAGAATTGATTCCCATAACCTCTAAGGCGTCTATCTGCTCAGAAACTCTCATAGTTCCTATACTAGAAGTAATAAAAGAACCTACTTTACCAGCCATTATAATGGAAACAAATGTTGGAGCAAATTCCAGTATTATAGATTGTCTAGATGCAAATCCAATCAAGGATTTAGGGACAAAAGGATTAGAAAAATTTAATGCTGTTTGAATGGAAATTACCGCTCCAATAAAAAAGGATATAAAAACAACTATACCTAAAGAATTGATAATCAGATCATCTAGTTCTTGAAGGATAAGCCTCTTTAGTTCAGAGGTTTTGGTCATTCTTTTGAACGTGTCATAGATCATAATGAAATATTGACCAACACTCTTTATATAATTTAATAGCATTTGAATCTAGCCTTGATAATTTTTTATAAAAATAGAATAAAAACTCGAGGATACTATTTAACCGAAGCATAAACTTTAAAGTATCTTAAAATCTTATATTTGCTAAAAATGATTTTATGAAACATAAACTAGTTCTTGTATTTCTATTTTTTTTACAAATACAACTCTTTGCACAAGAAAAAAAAACTACTTCAAAGCTAGTAGTTGGAATTGTCGTAGACCAAATGCGTTTTGACTACCTCAATAAATTTGAAAATCACTATTCTGAAGATGGTTTCAAACGCCTCAAACAAGAAGGCTTTGAAGTGAAAAACTTTCACTTCAATTATATTCCAACCTTTACAGGTCCAGGTCATGCCTCTGTTTACACAGGTACAAGTCCTATCAATCATGGTATCATTAGTAATAATTGGTACGACAAATTTGAAGATAAAAAGGTTTACTGTGCCTCAGACCCAAATGTAAAAGCATTAGGTATAGAGCCAGAAGACAAAGATGGGAAAATGTCCCCACAACGTATGCTTACAACTAGTTTTGCAGACCAAAACCGACTTCATACTCAGTTTAAAGGGAAAACTATTGGGGTTTCTATTAAAGACCGTGGTGCTATACTTCCAGCAGGTCATACTGCTAACGCAGCTTATTGGTTTGTAGGCGGAGATTTAGGGCATTTTATAAGCTCTAGCTTTTATATGGATGCACTTCCAGGTTGGGTTACAAAATTTAATTCTTCAAGTCCCGCCAAGAAATATCTTAAAACATGGGATACGTTTAAAGATATTTCAACTTATATCGAAAGTGGTCCCGATTTGAATAACTATGAAAATGGATTCAAAGGAAAAGATGAAGCTACTTTTCCATACGATCTAAAGAATTTAGCTAAAGATAATAGTAATTATAGTATTATTAGACCAACACCTTTTGGAAATGATTTATTGCTTGAATTTGCTAAAGAAGCTATTTTAAATGAAAATCTTGGACATGATGAGTTTACCGATGTTTTCACATTAAGCTTTTCTAGTCCAGATTACGTTGGACACAATTTTGGAGTGAATTCTAAGGAAATCCAAGACACATACATTCGCCTAGACCGAAACATAGCCGATTTGCTCAAGTTTTTGGATGAACATGTAGGCGAAGGAGAATATACAGTGTTTCTTACCGCAGATCATGGAGCAGTTCATGTCCC
>PXBV01000284.1 GCA_003565575.1 Psychroflexus sp.
ATATTGGTGTAATCACTGTAGGACCAGTAACAATTATAAGTCCAGAAAACAATAAGGAAATCTGCCAGCTTAACCCAAGAATCCAATGAGCGGCCATTCCTGCACCTACAAAGGTTATAATTACAGCTACTGTAATTAGCTTTACAATAACAGGACCCACATTAAGGATTTCTCCTCGTCTTAATGTTAGTCCACCTTCAAAAAGAATAATGCCAATCGCAAGCGACACGAAATAAAATAAACTTTCACCAGGAAATAGCCCAGACTCACCATTCCAAATGGGTTCTATAAGCTTAGAACCATCTGAAGTATACAAGGACGCGATGGGGCCTACAAGCAACCCAATAAGTATTAAGGGCAAAATTGCAGGAATTTTAAAGCGCCAGGCAAACCACTGTGCTAAAATCCCTAATATAATAATTCCTGCTAGTTCAATCATAAAGGTTAAATTTGAGTCGTTAAAAATAGCATAATCTAAAAGACACCAATTTCAAAGTTAAGACTCTTTTAGTATTTTGCTCTAAAATACACTTTATGACATTATATCCTATAGAAACTGGTCATTTTAAACTAGATGGCGGTGCTATGTTTGGAGTTGTCCCCAAATCACTGTGGCAGCGTACCAACCCAGCAGACTCCAATAATATGATAGATATTGCTGCAACGAGCTTACTCATAGAGAATGGAAAGCAGCTCATCTTGATAGATACAGGTCTTGGCAACAAGCAAAGCGAAAAATTCTTTAGTTATTATCACAGATGGGGAAATCACAATCTGGACAAGTCTTTAAAAAAGTACGGCTTTCATAGAGATGATATTACTGATGTTTTTATGACACACCTTCACTTTGACCATTGTGGAGGAAGCATACAGTGGAATAAAGACAAAACAGGTTATGAGCCTGCTTTTAAAAACGCTAAACTTTGGACCAACCGAGAACACTGGGATTGGGCTATCCAGCCAAATGCTAGAGAAAAAGCTTCTTTTCTGAAGGAAAATTTAATTCCTATGGAAGAGTCTGGGCAATTAAACTATCTGGATAGAACTGGAAAACGACATTTCTACAAAAATTTGGGCTTTGAAGTTCTTTTTGTAGATGGGCATACCGACAAACAAATGATACCTATTATAAAGTATCAAAACAAAACTTTAGTCTTTGCTGCAGATTTACTTCCCACTGCTGGACATATTCCACTACCTTACGTAATGGGGTTTGATACTAGGCCTCTAGAAACATTAAAGGAGAAAAAAAGTTTTTTGGATGAGGCATTAGCGCATGACTATTACTTATTTCTAGAACACGATGCACACAATGAAATCATCAATCTTAAACCAACCGAGAAAGGTGCAAGGCTAGACTCTACATTTAAATTTAACGAACTTTTTACCCATTAAATACACTTAAACACTATGAACAACGCATTATTAAAAACAGGAAGCTTTTTTCTTTTAGCTTCTAGCCTCTTGGTTGGCTGTGCAAGCGGACCAAAAATCACTTCACAACCCATACCCAACCTTCAAAATGTAAATAAAAAAATTGTAGAACTCACAGATGATGAGCTCAAGTCTTGGGGAAGTAAAGATCTGCTTACAGACACTATTCCAGGCATGAGTGTAGACAGAGCTTATGCTGAGCTCATCAAAGATTTCAAAGGTAAAACAGTAATCGTAGCAGTTTTAGATAGCGGAATAGATATAGAACATGAAGACCTGGAAGGCGTGATCTGGACTAATATTGATGAAATTCCAGAAAATGGAATAGATGATGACGGTAATGGATTCATAGATGACATTCATGGCTGGAATTTCCTTGGAGATGTTGTAGAAGAGAATCTAGAATACACAAGAATTGTAAGGGATTATAAAGATCAATTTGAAGGTAAATACGCCTCAGACATTCCAGAGGAAGACCTTGATGCTTTCAACTTATACAGAGCTGCTAAGGCTGAATATGATAATGAAATAGAAAGTACGGAAAACAGCCTTAATAGGTACGCGATGATGAATAATCAAATTCAAGAAGCGGAAGAAAGTATAAAGCTAGAATTGGAAGTTGATGAACTGAGCATTGAAGTGTTGAGAAGCTTTAAGCCTATAGATGATACCTCTCTTAATCAAAAAATGTTGCTTCTCAATGTGATGAACAATATTGATGAAGACCTTCAAAATATTCAAGACCAGCTAGGAGAAGCAATGGAGTACTTCGGAAATAAAAGTAAATATCACCTCAATCTTGAGCTCAACGCCAGAGAAAGACTCCTAGGTGATGACCCTAATGATTTTTCCACCAAAATTTACGGAAATAACAAAGTAAGCGGCCCTACTGAAGATAAAGATGACGCTAAACACGGTACACATGTAGCAGGAATTATAGCAGCGAGTAGAGATAATGAAAAAGGTATGAATGGTGTTGCTGAAAATGTTTTGATTATGCCAATAAGAGCAGTACCAGATGGAGATGAGTACGATAAAGATATAGCTCTAGGTATACGCTATGCCGTAGATAATGGCGCTAGCATCATCAACACATCTTTTGGTAAGTATTTTTCTACCCATCCAGAATGGGTCATAGATGCCATGAAGTATGCAGAAGAAAATGACGTCTTGATTGTGAACGCTGCTGGAAACGAAGGACTAAATCTTGATGAAAAACGTGTTTATCCTAATGATGAAACCCCAGAAAATCCAACAGATATGGTTAACAACTTTATCAATGTAGGGTCTATAACTTCTGAGTTTGGAGGGAATTTAGTTTCTGGTTTTTCAAATTATGGTAAAAATAGCGTAGATATTTTTGCGCCTGGCTCTTCAATTTATGCCACTACACCACTTAATACCTATGAATTTCTTCAAGGCACATCAATGGCAGCACCTAATGTAGCTGGTGTTGCAGCAATGTTAAGATCTCTTTATCCAAAATTGAGTGCAGCTCAAGTTAAGCAAATCATTATGGATTCTGGACTTAGCACTACCCAAGAAGTAATTCTTGGAGGTGACCCTTCAGAAACTAAAGCATTTAATGAAATTTCAGTTTCAGGAAAAATGATAAATATGTATAATGCTATTATATTAGCCTCCAAAACCAAATAAACATGCTCAAACACACATTTACAATTATTTTACTCATTGCATTTACTGCAGTTTACGGTCAAAAAAACAACACCAGCTATTGGCAACAACATGTTGATTACCAAATGGAAGTTGATTTTGATGATAAGAATTATCAATACACAGGAACCCAAAAGTTAGTTTATACTAACAACTCACCAGACACATTACATAGAGTGTTCTACCATATGTATTTCAACGCATTTCAGCCTAATAGTGAAATGGATATAAGGTCAAGAACTATTGAAGATCCAGATGGCAGAGTAAAAGATAGAATTTTTCATTTAAATGAAGATGAAATAGGCTTTATGAGGGCTAAGTCACTATCCCAAGATGGAGAAACTTTGAGTCATAAACTTGTTGGGACTGTTCTAGAAGTAGACCTAAATTCGCCAATACTTCCAGGAGCTTCTTCTACTTTTGAGATGGAGTTTCATGGGCAAGTCCCTGTTCAGATTAGACGTTCTGGAAGGAATAATGCTGAAGGGGTTGAGCTTTCTATGACACAATGGTTTCCTAAAATGGCAGAATACGACTTTGAAGGGTGGCATGCAGATCCTTACATTGCAAGAGAATTTCACGCTGTTTGGGGAGATTTTGATGTGAAAATTACTATAGATAAAGACTTTATTCTTGGCGGGACAGGATATATTCAAAACCCAAATGAAGTGGGTTATGGATACGAGGATGAAGGTACAAAAGTGAAGCGTCGTGGCAAAAAGTTGACTTGGCACTTTAAGGCTCCAAATGTTCACGATTTTGCTTGGGCTGCTGATAAGGACTATATCCATGATAAACTGGAAAGAGAAGATGGAGTTACACTTCATTTTCTTTATAAAAACAACGCAGAAATTTTAGAAAATTGGAAAAATTTACAACCTAAAACATCTGAACTTATGGATTTTTTCAATGAACACATTGGGAAGTATCCTTATGATCAATACTCTGTCATCCAGGGAGGTGACGGTGGTATGGAGTATGCTATGAGCACACTCATTACAGGAGAACGTCAGTTTGGAAGTTTAGTAGGTGTAACTTCGCATGAGCTTGCTCACTCGTGGTTTCAACATGTTCTTGCCACAGATGAGGCTCAACACGAATGGATGGATGAAGGTTTTACTTCCTATATTTCCGCTTATGCGATGAATGAAGTGATGAATCAAAACCGTGAGAAACCCACCGCTGGGAGCTACAGGTCTTATCTAAATTTAGCTAATTCTGGAGTGGAACAACCTCAAACTACACAAGCGGATCGCTATCAATTTAACGCAGCTTACGGTGCTTCTGCTTATTCTAAGGGTGCAGTATTTCTAGCTCAATTAGGCTATTTAATAGGAGAAGACAATTTGAAAACAACCTTGAAAAGGTATTTTGATGAGTGGAAATTTAAGCATCCTACTCCAAACGATTTTATCCGGGTAGCAGAAAAAGTTAGCGGTGCAGAATTAAGCTGGTACCTCAATGACTGGACACGCACTACCAATGTAATAGACTATGGAATCAAAGATGTTGAAACTAAAGGCGACACGACACTTATTACATTAGAGAGAATCGGCCTTATGCCAATGCCGTTAGAGGTTGAAATCAGTTACAAAGACGGTAGTTCAGAACTTTATTATATACCTTTAAGGCTAATGAGATGGCAAAAACCTGATGCAGGCATTGTAGAGAGTGACTGGGCGTGGACTTACCCAACTTACAAGCTAGAAGTACCAACAAAAGAAGCTGGTATAGATAAAATAGAAATTGATCCATCTACTTATATGGCAGACGTAAACAGAGAGAACAATACGCAAGTTATGCAGTAGTCTTTTTAAAATGTTATTAAACCGATGTTGACAATTAAAAAGTGTCAATATCGGTTTTTTTATGTCCGCAGCGGAAGTAATTAAATTTGGAAAACTGTCAACTCAAATTCTTAAATTTTTTTGAATTTAAAACAGTATTTAAGATTGAAGTAAGCGTTTTACAGTTTGAGACGAAATAAAAGAAGCTAAAAAGCCTAGAGAAGTAATTGTAACAAAAACGAGTATAATATTAAATAATTCCAATTTTACAGGGTAAGCCAGATTAGGGGTAATCATAATCAAGTTAAACTGCAATTGACCTATTATAAGTAATACTCCAAGTACTAGACCAACCAAGCCGCCGGCTATGCTCATTAAACCGCCTTGGAAGAGAAAAATACGTTGAATTTCAAAAGCTGTAAGTCCCAAATTCAAAAGTGTCTTTGAATTTTGTTTCTTCTCTAAAACCGCAATAATTATGGAACCGATGACATTAAATAAAGCAATGATTATCACTAACGTAAAAATGAGATAGACAGCTAAGTTTTCAGTATTTAGCATCTTGTAAAGGCTGTCATTCAGTTGAATTCTATCTTTCACAATCACCGGATCCTCAAAAATTTCAACCAGTCTTTTTTTTAGTCGATTTAAATCTGATCCCTCAATGACTTTTACTTCTATAGCAGAAACTTGATGGGTAGATAGCTTTAGTAAATCTCTCGCAAAATCAATATCTGTAAAAGCAAATTTTTTATCTAATTCTTCACTTATGGAATAAATCCCCACCACGGTAGCATTTCCTGTTCTAAATGCATCTTTTACATCCATAATTTGTCCTTTGCCAGGTTGAGGAACATACAAATTAAGAAAACTTGAGTAATCCCTTACGCCAACAGATAATTTTCTAGCCAGATCATTCCCTAAAACCACTTGATAGGCATTTTCATCTAGCCACTGGCCCAAAAAAATAGCATTTTTTACTTCAGAAATGCCTTGATAATTCTCATCTACACCTTTTATAAAACCAGGTGCATTTTTAGACTTAAAGTTTAATAAGACGCGTTCTTCTATTACTTTTGAATATAAGGCGATGTCTTTTTGGCTTTGAAGCTGCTCTAACTGTATCGAGTCAACTTCAAAATATTTTCCTGATGCTGGAAATACTTTTAAATCGGGATCAAATTTATTTGTAAATGAAAGACTAAATTCTTTTAAACCAGAAAAGGCAGAGAGTACTACAAAAAGAGATAATGCCCCTGCAACTACACCCATCGCAGCAATCCATGTAATGATATTGATCGCTGTATTAGAGCTTTTAGAAAAAAGATAACGCTTAGCGATGTAAAAAGGAACATTCAATTTTTTTTGCGCTTGTCTAGTAAATCTGGGTTTTTTATGGGGTCGTTTTGTCCTTTAAAAGCTTGTTCTAAATCGTTGATATATTCAATAGAATCATCATTAAAAAAAGAAAGTTCTGGCATGCGCCGCAGTTGATGCTTGGTGCGTTGAGCAATCTCATGCTTTATTTTTGGCTTTATCCCACGTATTTCTTCTACAATTTTTTCAGACTTTTCTGAAGGAAAAATACTTAAGTGAGCTTTCGCTTGAAGCAAATCTGGAGTAACTCTCACTTTAGTTACAGAAATAATAAGGTTTTGAACGCCAGCTGCTTTTAATTCAAGCTGGATCACTTCAGCTAAATCTTTTTGGAGGATTCCAGCAATTTTTTTTTGTCTATTTGATTCCATACTGCAAAGTTAGAATAAATATACAAAACCAAAGTTTTCAAAATACATTTAAAACCAATAGAGTTTATCTTAAAATCTTTAAATTTTTTAGTTAAGTTTGGTTTAAACAATATTTAGTTTTATGGAAAACACTTCGTCGGCCTTAAGAACTATAGTCCAGCCATTTTATATGAAGGCTAGTATTGTTTTGATGGGGATAAGTCTATTTTTTTTCATTTTAGATCTTCTAGAAAATATTTTAATTCCTATCAGTTTTGGCTTAATGCTCGCCATATTGCTCAATCCTGTAGTGAACAAACTCATTAGCTGGAAATTTCCAAAATTAGTAGCAATTGGAATAAGTCTGTTGCTTAGTCTTGCTTTTGTGTTTGCGTTGATCTCATTTATATATGGTCAAGTAGAAACAATTGTAGAAAACAGTGAAGGTTTTGAGGAAAGGGGGACAGACATCCTTGAAGGTGTACAGGCTTGGATTACCAATACTTTGGGTTTTGATAAAGAAAAACAACTAGAGGCTCTCAACGATTTAGCTAACCAAAGTAAGGACTATATTGGAAGTTTTTTGGACTCTGCTTTTACTATACTTAGCAGTACTTTACTCGTGTTTATCTATATTTTTATGTTCTTGCTGTATAAGCCCTTATTTGTCAACTTCTTTTTTGAGGTTTTTGGAGAATCTCAGCAAGCTAAGGTGCAATCTGTCCTAATGAGCTCAAAAGTAGCTATACAAGGCTACGTTGTTGGACTCATGCTAGAGATGCTTATCATGGCTGTTCTTAACTCCATAGCTTATCTCATCATAGGCGTTGATTACGCCATTCTTCTAGGCATTATTTGTGCTATATTGAATTTAGTACCTTATATAGGTGGCATTATAGGAGTGCTTCTGCCTATTGCTATGTACTTGCTAACTGGGGGCACAGACTTAACCACTCCTATTGTGATAGCTTCCGTTTATACGGGTATTCAACTTGTAGATAACTATTTTATAGTACCTAAAGTGGTGTCCTCCAAGGTTTCAATTAATGCCTTTGCAGCCATTATTATCATTTTTTTAGGTGGAGCTTTGTGGGGGATTGCTGGTATGTTTTTGTCTATTCTTTTTATTGCAATACTGAAGATTATTTTTGAAAATGTTGAATCACTACAGCCTTGGGCAAAGATTTTAGGTGATGATTTAAAAGGCGCCGAACAGCTTAAAAACTCAAGATAAAACATAAATTAATTTAGAATCTATAATGATTAAAAAAATTGAACACATTGGCATTGCCGTCAATGACCTAGAAGAAGCCACCAAAACATACCAAGTTTTGCTGAATGTAAGTCCATATAAAACCGAAACAGTAAAGCGTGAAGGCGTGAAAACCGTTTTTTTTGAATGTGGTGAGAGCAAGATAGAGCTTTTAGGTGCAACTCGAGCGGATAGTCCAATTGGCAAATACCTGAGCAAACAAAAAGAAGGTATTCATCATATCGCTTTTTTTGTGGATGACATCCTTGCTGAAATGCATCGTCTTCAAAGCGAAGGATTTCAGCTCCTAAGTGACGAGCCTAAACCTGGAGCTGATGGAAAAACAATTGTGTTTATGCATCCTAAAAGCAGTCACGGCGTTCTTGTAGAATTATGTGCCGATGAAAATGAAATTTAATTTAATTAATATTTTGGCTGATTACAAACTTATCCTTATTTTTGCCAACCTTACGTAAAGTACAGGTCCCATAGCTCAGCTGGTTAGAGCACCTGACTCATAATCAGGGGGTCCATGGTTCGAGCCCATGTGGGACCACTAGTAAAAT
>PXBV01000191.1 GCA_003565575.1 Psychroflexus sp.
AGACTTCGTTTTTCTAGATAACCTCCAAAAGCGGCCTTGGCTTTATTTAACTTTAGGTAATTTACTAAATAATTTTGAAGACCGAATTCTGTGGATAAATCTATGGCCAATTCTGATGTTTTTTGGTGAGAGAGATCAATACCTACATAATCTTCTTCTGAAAATTTTGGTCCTAATATTGAAAAAAAAGACTTTTCCTGATGATTATTCAAAAAGTTCAGCGGCATAAATTAAGGTATAAACTTACAAAACCCCAATTCAATTGGGGTTTTGTAAAAAATTAAAATTAAAATGTATTAGTCGTCAGTTAACACATTCAAAGTTACATCAATATTATCTCGAGTAGCTCTAGAGAAAGGGCAAATCACGTGTGCCTCATTTACAAGAGTTTCAGCAATTTTAATATCTGTAACCCCTGGCATGTAAGAATCTAAAACGGCAGAAAGGAGAAGTCCACCATCTTCTTCTTGATTGATGCTTATGTGAGCAGTAACGCTAAAGTCTCCTAAATCTGCATCATGTTTTTGAGCTACTACTCCCAGTGCTCCTCCAAAACAAGCGGCGTAAGCTGAACCAAAAAGTTGTTCTGGATTGACTCCATCACCACCATCTCCACCTAAGCCTTTTGGCATGCTTAGCGGCATATCTATGGGTCCATCTTCAGATTTCACATGACCTTTTCTTCCTCCTGTTGCTGTAACTTTCGCGGTATAAAGTGTTTTCATTATTTTAAATTTTTGAATTTATCGAATATACTAAGTAGATGAGCTCAGTAAAAAAATGAATTCATAAATTTGTACTAAATCTAAATATATGTCTTATTCTGAAAACTCAAAGACTGCCTTAAAGGAAACGCAAAGCAATCCTGCTAAAAACTTGAGTTTGTCTTCTGCTGAAAAAATTAAAGCTTTAAGACGGAAATCTAAAGACATCAATCAAATTGCAAACGGAATTCTAAACGGTAACAAAGCGGATTTAAGCCAAGCAATAACACTTATAGAGAGCCAAAGTAAACGACATGCGGAAGATATAAAAACACTTATCTCAGCTTGTCTACCTTATTCTAACGCTTCTTTGAGGATTGGCATAACTGGTGTGCCTGGTGTAGGAAAAAGCACCTTAATAGAAAAATTGGGCTTACTCCTTGTAGACAAAGGTCATAGAGTAGCTGTGCTTGCTGTAGACCCGTCTAGCTCTATTACAAAAGGTAGTATCCTGGGAGATAAAACAAGAATGGAAAAGTTGGTACAGCACCCTAAGGCCTACATAAGACCAACAGCCTCTGGAGAATCTCTTGGTGGTGTTGCTAGAAAGACACGAGAAAGTATTTTATTGTGTGAAGCCGCTGGGTTTGACATCATTTTAGTAGAAACCGTTGGCGTGGGACAAAGCGAAACTGCCGTCCACAGCATGACAGACTTTTTCTTGCTCTTAAAGCTTTCTGGAGCGGGAGATGAGTTACAAGGCATCAAACGAGGCATAATAGAAATGGCTGATGCCATAATCATCAATAAGGCAGATGGAGAGAATATAAAGGCTGCCAAAAAGGCTAAAGTGGAATTCAACCGTGCTTTGCATATGTACCCACCCAAAACAAATGGCTGGATACCTAAAGTAAAGCTAGCAAGCGCTTTAAATAACAATGGTATTGATAAAGTTTGGGAGATGCTTTCTAGCTATTTTTCTAAAGTCAAGCAAACAGGTTATTTTGAAGAAAAAAGAGCAAGTCAAAATAAATTTTGGCTCACCCATACCATCGAAGACGCCCTTAAACGTAGTTTTTATCAAAATGAAACCATCAAAATTGAATTTCCAAAAGTGCTAGAACAACTTCAAAATCAAAACATAAGCCCTTTTGAAGCAGCAGAATACCTTTTGAAAAAGGCAAAAGATTAAAGTGTTTGTTGAGTATTATTTAATACCTTCATCAATAAGTAAGAATAAAGTTTAAAAAATCCATAACCTGTAAATAGACCTAACAAAGCGCCCGTAATAACATCCCCAGGATAATGAACACCTACATATATTCTGCTGTAAGTAATCATAAATGCCCATAAAAGCATCCATAAAAATATATGCTTGTAATAAGGTTTTAAAATGCTAGAAATTAGCACTGCAACAGCAAATGAACTAATAGCATGACCAGAGAAATAGCCAAATTTTCCACAGCGCTTTGCTAGAAACCTGCCATACTGCATAAACTCTTCGTTACAAGGTCGGAGCCGCTGAAAATAATCTTTTGTAAAATTTGAAAACTGATCTGTAAACACAATCATGAGTCCAACTACCAACAGCGTTAACCCCAGGCTTTTTAAATTGGATTTTTTATAAATTAAATACAGTAAGAATAAGTATAAAGGAATAGATGTTTCCTTTTCTGTAATCAACACCCAAAACCAGTCCCACTGTTTTACACCTAGATTGTTGAGATAAAGAAAGATGTCTTTATCTAAATTTTGAAGTTGATCTAACATTTATTCCTGGTATCGATCTACTTCTCTATCATAAAATTCTGACGCCTCTTTGATGAGGTTATTCGTTTCTTCTAGAAGTTCTTCTTCATTTTCAACATCAAAATCTTCCAACCATTCAATATCATCAGTTTTTAAATCGATAATAAACCTTGGAAATTCAGTATGAATAATGAAAATGGATTCTGGATGATCTGTATTATCTCCTAATATAAACCTTGGTAGTTTCATGTGGAAGTCAATTTAGTTTCTCCAAAAGTAAGAATTTGTTTTTTGGATAGCATATTAAATCTAATGTACAACATAATGGCAGAGGCAGAAAGTCCAGAAAGCAAACCTAACCAGATTCCCATACTCCCCAAAACTTCTGCTTTTCCTGTAAAATAGGATATGGGTAAGCCTATGAGCCAATAAGCAATAAAGCAAATTAAAGTTGGGACTTTAACATCTTGCAATCCACGTAAAGCTCCAAGAATTGCCACTTGTAATCCGTCACTTAGCTGAAAAAGTGCCGCAATTATCAACAATTGAGACGCAATACGAATGACCTCTATATCATCTATATACAAAGTAGGTAAAAATCCTTTTAAGAGTATAAACCCTAATGCAAAAACACCTTCAATGAGAAATACTTGTAGGAATATTGAAAAGGCTACATCTCTTAGAGTTTTAAATTGACGTTTACCTTTTTGATTGGCAACTCTAATTGTGGCTGTTACACCAAGTCCAACAGCTATCATAAAGGTCATAGAAGCAAGATTTA
Source organism: Psychroflexus sp. (assembly GCA_003565575.1). Classification (GTDB taxonomy): domain Bacteria; phylum Bacteroidota; class Bacteroidia; order Flavobacteriales; family Flavobacteriaceae; genus Psychroflexus. The sequence goes on from PXBV01000191.1 coordinate 3,235, forward strand.
ATGCAATTTGATTAGCAGCCTGAGCTTGAGTTCCAAGGGTTCCAGCCAATAGCACGGTAGCTGTAAAGATACCACCTTCAAATAACATTTGAAGTGCTGTAGGAAAACCAAGGTTGATTAACCTCTTAAAAATAGCTTTATCTAAAGATTTTTTCATTAAGATAAAGTAGGTTTTTAATTTTGGCCTTCTACTCAAGATCAGATAAAGCAACACCAGCATAAAAACTCTGGAAATTAAAGTTCCAATTGCAGCGCCTTCTAGTTCTAACCTAGGAAAAAACCATATACCATAAATCAATAAGTAATTAAATATAACATTCACAATATTTGATAGTATGGTAGCATACATTGCGTATTTCGTTAGAGAAAGCCCATCAGCAAATTGCTTAAATCCTTGAAAAATCATGAGTGGAATTAAAGAAAAGGCAACAATGTCTAAGTAGGGCAAAGCTAAATCCACCACATCTTTAGGTTGGTCTAGGTGATACAAGATAGGCTTAGCAAGCAGGAGAAGCAGGAATAGTACGACTCCATTGACAGTACACATCACCAAACCATGCTGAAAATACCATCTCCCTTTCTGAACATCACCTTCTCCATCTGCTTCAGCAATAAGTGGAGTAATAGCAAAACTGAAACCAATACCTAGAAAGAGGGCAAAAAAAATAAGTGTATTTCCTAAAGAAACCGCCGCCAAGGGAGCTGCCCCTAATCTTCCAATCATCAGATTATCTACAAAACCAACTAAAACATGACCTAACTGACCCAACATTATTGGAAAAGCTAGACTAAAGTTTTTAGAAAACTCTTTTGTGTAATGTGATAAATTCAAAAGAAGTAGGTTAAATTCAGTTTGCAAAAGTACACTTTGAAAATTGATTATATTATTTCGTACCAACTATTTAATTCTAAAAATTGATGGCTTAAATTTTTAGCAAAAATTGAACCGAGGTGAAAACCATTAGATTTCTGTTATCTTTGCGAGTTAATTAATGAAACAACCCAAGCAGATTGAAAACAGATTACGATAAGCAAGAAATCATAAAGCACGTAGCAAGCCTTTTACAAGAAATTCCTACATCAATGGAAATAGTAAAAGATGACTCAAAAAAAGAACAAAGGTTTTTATATCTAGCTCAACACATGGTGGAAAAAGCTATCAAAAAAGATGCGCTTTTGGTCTCTGATAATGGAAGAGGAATTGCCATCTTTTTCAAAATGGATGGTAAAGGAGATGGATTCTGGACAGAATTATTAAATGACATAAAACTTGCTCTTAATGTGACTGGAATCAAAAAAGGCTTGAAGGCCTTGAAGTCTCAAAAATTTGTAAGGAAACAACGTCCAAACCAAGGGGAATACCTTTACTGCTGGTTTTGGGGGATTTTACCAGATGCTAGAGGGAACACAGACGATAAAACACCTTACAAGATGAAAGACGAGATGTATAGAATAGCAGAAGAGTTACAACTTCCAATATACGCAGAAACTCGAATGAGAAAAGTAAGTTTAGCTTACAGAAGGTATGGGTTTAAGCTAATCAAAGAATGGCAGCACCCTAGTGGAGATACCATGTATTTTTTAAGATATACACCTCCTTCAAAAAACTAAGTAACTTTGATTTGGACAAAGTTTTGAACGTCATCTTTTGTTATGACTTGATCGCCTAAAATAGTAAGACGCTCTACAACATTTCTAAGCTCTCTTATATTTCCTGTCCATTTTAAGTTTTCAAGAATAGAAATAGCATCTTCATCAAATGTTTTTGGCTTTGTACCTTGTTCCTTTGCAATTTTGTCCAAGAAATGATTTATCAATATAGGAACATCTTCTCTTCTATCTTTTAATGCAGGAACATTGATGATTATTACCGCCAATCTATGATACAAATCTTCTCTGAATCGTTTTTCACTAATTTCTTGTTTTAAATCTTTATTAGTAGCAGCTATAACCCTAACATCCACTTTAATATCTTTATCACTACCTACACGCTGCACCTTGCTTTCTTGTAAAGCTCTTAAGACTTTGGCTTGTGCCGGTAAGCTCATGTCTCCAATTTCATCTAAAAAAATAGTCCCACCGTTTGCCGCTTCAAACTTTCCAGCCCTATCTTTATTTGCAGAGGTAAACGCTCCTTTTACGTGCCCAAACAACTCGCTTTCAATAAGTTCTGATGGAATAGCCGCACAATTAACCTCTATAAAAGCGCCTTTACTCCTGTTGCTTTTTTGATGCAACCAATGAGCTACTAATTCCTTACCAGTTCCATTTTCACCTGTAATTAAAACTCTAGCTTCTGTTGGTGCTACTTTATCAATCATAGATTTGATTTGCTCAAGTTTCTCAGACTTGCCAACCATTTCATATTCTTTTGAAACTTTTTTCTTAAGCTGCTTATTTTCTTGAGCTAACTGATTATGATCTAAGGCAATTCTTACAGTATTTAATAATCTGTTAAGGTCTGGTGGCTTTGATATGTAATCAAAAGCGCCCATTCTCATGGTTTCTACAGCTGTTTCTAGATCTCCATGACCAGAAATCATAACAATAGGAAGCTCTGGCTTAAGCTTTTGACAGGCAGATAGCACTTCAAGCCCATCCATTTTAGGCATCTTTATATCACAAAGAACTAAGTCATAATTGTTTTTCTTTATCAATTCTATCCCTACTAATCCATCTTCAGCTTCATCTACATTAAATTTTTCTTCTTCTTCAAGTAAAATCTTTTTAAGCACACGCCTTATCGCAGCTTCGTCTTCTATTATAAGTAAATTTGGCATTTATTTTTTTTTGATTTAAATATAAGACATTTAAGAAGCAAAGAAACTAAAACACATGGACTTTTTAACGTTTGAATATTCGTTTTTTATTAAAAAACCCACCCTATACACTAGGATGGGAAAATTCTATAAAAAAAAACACCGCTACATAAGCGATGTTCAAATATATATAATATTTTGTTAAGTCCTTATGAAAACATATCTTTTACCTTCTCAAAAAAAGATTTATCAGATTTATTTGGATTGGGTTCAAAATTTGTGTCTTCAGAATTTTTTTCAAAAAATTCTTTCTGCTCTTTGGTTAGCGTTTGTGGTGTCCAAACATTTATATGAACTAGAAGGTCTCCTGTTGAATAACCATTTAAGTTAGGTAAGCCTTTATTTCTAAGTCTTAAGATTTTTCCACTTTGTACTCCAGGCTCTATTTTAATTCTTACTTTACCTGTAACGGTTTGTATCTCTTTACTCGCACCTAAGGCTGCTTCAGGGAAGCTTACATAGAGATCGTAATGGATATTTTCTCCGTCTCTTTGTAAACTTTCGTGTTCTTTGACTTCGATAAGAACAATCAGATCTCCTGGCACGCCCTCTCCAGCTGGTTCGTTTCCTTTATTGGACACCTTTAATTGCATTCCGTCTTCTACACCCGCTGGAATTTTAATAGACACCGTTTCTTCTGTCATTCTTAACCCAGAAGCATCTGTACCTTGTCCCTTTTTATCGATGATTTGTCCAGAACCACCACAAGTTGTACAAGGTGTGGCAGTTTGCATCCTGCCTAAGATAGTATTGGTCACTCTGGTAACTTGACCGGTACCATTACAGGTTGTACAAGTCTTAAAGGTTGTGTCTGATGGTTTTTTCTTTCTAGAAACTTTGATTTTTTTCTCAATACCGGTAGCTACTTCTTCAAGACTTAAACTTACTCTTATCCTGAGGTTAGATCCTTTGGACCTTTGTCTACCTCCAAAGCCACCACCAAATCCTGAGAAGCCTTGGCTTCTTCCACCGAAGCCACCTCCAAATATATCACCAAATTGACTGAAGATATCATCCATATTCATACCTCCACCGCCAAAGCCTTGAGAACCATCAAAAGCACTGTGTCCAAACTGATCGTACTTTTGACGTTTGTCTTCATTCCCTAAAATTTCGTAAGCTTCTGCAGCTTTTTTGAATTTAGCTTCGGCTTCAGTATCGTTAGGATTTTTATCGGGATGGTACTTTATAGCCATCTTTCTGTAAGCTTTCTTAATCTCGGCTTGAGAAGCACCTTTAGATATTCCTAATATGTCGTAATAATCTTCTTTCATAATGTTTTATTTACCAGTTACAACTTTTGGATAACGTATTATTTTATCACCAAGGGTGTAACCTTTTTCTACTACGTCTATTATTTTGCCTTTCATTTCTTCATTTGGAGCTGCTATTTGGGTAATAGCTTCATGTAAATCTGAGTCAAAAACATCTCCTGCTTGTATTGACATAACTTCTAAGCCTTTACTTTTTAGAGTTTCTCTCAATTTATTATTAATGAGCTCAATTCCATGAACTAAGGCATCATCTTCAGATTTTTTTAGTTCTATCATTGCTCTGTCAAAATCGTCCAAAACAGGCAACATAGATTGCATTACATCTTGACCTGCTGTTTTAAAAAGCTCTACTCTTTCTTTTGATGTTCTGCGTTTATAATTTTCAAATTCAGCAAACAGCCTTAAGTATTTATCATCTTTTGCATCTAATTCTTGTTGAAGCTGTTCTTCCTTTGTTAATGTTACCTCTACTTCGTTAGTTTCATCATTAACCTTTTCTTTTGCTTCACTTTCGTTGATGGGTGCTTCAGTAGTTTCTTCTTGTTTCTCCTTTTTTTCTACTGATTCTTTTGCTTCTGATTTTATATCTTTTTTGCTCATTCTAATAGTTTATTGTCAATATGTCAAATGTATTGCCAATTCAAGTTTAATGCCATATTGACATATATTCAATGTGGAATGTTTTTGGATACATATTTTTAAACTAAAAAACACAACATGAAAAAAAATGTAATTAATTCAATTTTAGTATTATCACTTGTAGCAACTGCATTTGGTTGCAAAGGCGATAAAAAAACAGAAACGTCTGAAGTGAAGGAAGCCAAAGAATCTTCTGAAACGGCTATTACTTACAATGTAGACGTTGAAGAATCAAAGCTTAACTGGGTAGGGTCAAAACCTGCGGGCAAACACAACGGTACTGTTTCTATCTCAAAAGGAAATCTAGAAATTGAAGACCAAGATTTGGCTGGCGGAAGTGTTGTTATTGACATGACAAGTATAGACGTTTTGGATCTAGAAGGTCAGGACAAGAAAGATCTAGAAAACCACTTGATGGGTTATGCCAACGGGAAGGAAGATCACTTCTTTAATGC
>PXBV01000036.1 GCA_003565575.1 Psychroflexus sp.
CAAAACATTATAAGAAGCAAAGGCTTATTTTGGCTGGCCTCTAGGCCAGATCAAGCCCTGATTTGGAGTACAGCGGGTGGCTCTGTAAAGACAGAAGCTGCTGGTGTTTGGTGGGCTTCCATGCCAGCTAGTCAACGCTTTGATTATATGGCTTTTGTGGAAAATCAAGCACAGATTGAAGAAAATTGGAGTCCACAGTTTGGCGACAGAAAAAATGAGCTGGTGTTTATCGGAGTTCAAATGGATGAAGAAAAAATTCGAAAAGACTTAGAAGACTGTTTATTAACAGATATAGAAGTAAAGTTCTGGAAAAATAATCATTTATCAATGTCTGATAAGTGGCCAATCTCGAGACTAGAAAGCAATTAAAATATGCTAAGTCTAATCATAGATGAAACTTAATTAAAAAAGTTATAGATGAAAATATATTTATATATTTGTAAACAAATTTTTAGGTTAGGCTAAATTTAATTTATGATTAATGATACTAACTTTTTATGTAAGCAAAAAAAGACAGCACTTAAAACAAGTTTTCATAAGAATCATCAGATCACAGCATCAATGAGTAAGAACTTTCTATTTTCTTTTAGCTTTAGCATAATGATATTCAACTTCAGTTATAGTCAAGAAAAACTTTTTTTTGGAAAAGTTGTTGATGATTCATCTGGCAAGCCTATTACTGAAGTATTGATTACAATAGCTTCTTTAAACGATCAATTTACATTTTCTGATGTGAACGGTAAGTTTGAAATGAGTTCTTATGAGAATCAAATTCAATTAACATTTGAGCGATATGGTTATGAAACTACTTCCGTAGTAATAATGGCAAATCAGTTTACAACAATAAAATTATCTGAAGCTAAAATTGGACTTGATGAAGTTACTCTCATAACCAGAAATTACAAAGAAAAAGGAATTGAGTCTTTAAATCAACAACTCATCAATTCTGATGTGCTTCAGAAGAACACCGCTGTACAACTTGGAAGTGCCTTATCTCAAATTGATGGCGTAAGCTTTATTTCTACTGGACAAAATATACAGTTGCCAGTTATTCACGGCCTTTACGGCAATCGGATTCTTATATTGAATAATGGTTTTAAACATGGTTTTCAAAATTGGGGCAGTGACCATGCTCCAGAAATAGATGTTGGTGGTGCAGATGTAATAAAAGTCATCAAAGGTGCAGCTGCAGTAAAATATGGCCCAGATGCTCTAGGTGGTGCCGTGGTGGTTGAGAATAACGCCATGAAATTGAATGAAGACTTTTATTTACATACCACGTCTTCGTATCAAACCAATGGAAAAGGATATGGATTGAATACTTCATTTGGTGAAGGCAAAAAAAACTTTAGCTATCACTTTGGAGGTAGTTTTAATCAAATTGGAGATCGCCGCGCCCCAGGGTACAACTTAACTAACACGGGCATGAAGGACTTTTCTTTTAGAGGAGGGTTGCGCTACGACTATAAAGACTGGTCATTTAAAACCAACTATAGCCTCGTCAATCAAAACTTAGGCATTTTAAGAGCATCGGTGGGGAGTAGCGGATCAGCCTTGATAAGAAATATAGAAGCCTCAAGACCTACGTTCATAAGACCCTTCTCCTACTCCATCAATGAGCCTAACCAGGAAGTGCAGCATCAACTAGCATCTTTTAAAGCTATTCGAAATTTCGCTGATGGAAGCCAATTAAACATCAGCTACGCCAGACAATGGAATACTAGAAAAGAATTTGATGTACGCCGCAGTGCAAATTTGCCAGTATTAGATTTAGAACTAGAAACAGACGATCTACAGATTGAATGGGAGCATTCGTTTAGTAATCGTATTATTGGATCGGTAGGTGTTCAGTATTTTGCCCAGTCCAATTCTAACAACCCTGGTACGCTAGTAACTCCGTTTATACCCAATTATGAAGTAAAACGCTACAGTGCTTTTATCCAAGAAAGTCTTGAGCTTCATAACTCAGTTTGGGAGATAGGGTTTCGCTATGATTTTGAAGAAGATGGCGTTGGAGGAAGAGACAACCGTAATACCATATTTCAAGACAGCTTTACCTTTAATAATATCTCCTTTTCCTTAGGCCATAAATGGGACCTTAATGCCCACACCAAAATAAGAAACAACTTGGGCTTTGGGTGGCGTCCTCCAAATATGGCAGAACTTTACAGTTTTGGACAACATGAGTCTCAAACCACCTTTGGTTTACTTCGCTACCAACCAAGTGAACAGCATATCATTGAAGCCTCCAGCGTCACTCTTTTTGACGAAAGCGAGATCTCGCCAGAAAATAGCACTAAATACTCTAGTGAATTGGAATGGCGCACCAATAAAAACTACTTAAGTGTTTCAGCATATGTGAACTATATTCAGAATTTTATTTTCAGCCGACCAATAGGCGTCTTGGGTACTGCTAGAGGCCCAATGCCAACTTTTATTATTGACCAGTCCGACGCTCTGTTTTTAGGAAGTGATGTTTCTTACACCCGATACTATCATCCGAATGGAAAGGCAAAACTAGGCGCCAGTTACATTTGGTCGAGGAATGTAGAACGCAACGAAGCACTCATTAACCAACCACCAATACACTTACATGCGAGTATGGAGCATAGTTTCTCTGACATTGGCTTTGTAGATGAATTAGACTTAAGCATCCATCCTACCTTCACCTTTAGACAATTTCAAGCGCCAAGAGACATATCGGTGCGCTCACTTATAGAAGGCAGCGCAGATTTAGCCATAGATGACCCGATTTTTGATTTTTTGCCTCCACCCGATGGTTTTTTTCTATTAAATGCCACTGTTGGGGCGAAGATTAAAGATTTTTATATCAGCTTAGAAGCTAGAAACTTATTAAACACCAGATACAGAGATTATTTGAATACCATGCGCTATTTCGCCGACGAGATGGGTGCCAATTTTATACTCTCTGTCAATTATTCCTTATAAACCCAAAACTTATATTAACCCTAATCTGATTACAATGAAAACGATTAACAAAAGGTCAAAAACAAAAAAAGACTTCAAACTATCTAGCATAGCTATGCTCATGATATTAATTTTTGCTACTTCATGTAGTAGTGATGACGAAGGCGTTACTCCTCCAGAGGAAGAGAACCCAGTAGAAGAATTTACCAATATTGAATTTATTTTTACGAATGTTAATGACCCAAACGACGGAACCCGTGGTATTTGGGAAGATGAAGATGGGTTTGGTCCTATGGAGCCAGTGATTATTCAGAATCCTGAATTTAAAGCCAACACCACTTATAAGTTGACCTTTATTATGGAAAACCGATTGGTCACCCCTGTGGAAGATGTCACAGAAGATATTTTGGATGAAGATGATGAACATCAAATGTTCTTCCAATTTTCAGAAAGCCTGTTCTCCGACCCTACTGGAATTGGAAATATTATAAATAGAGATGGCGAAATTAACTATTTAGATTTTGATGATAACGGTCTACCTCTAGGTCTGGAAACCGAATGGACTACAGGAGATGAGCAAACCAATGCTACCTTTAGAGCAGTTTTAGGTCATCAACCGGGTGTAAAATCTGAAACTTCTTCTTGGGATAGTGGAGATATTGATTGGGATATTACCTTTACTATTGATGTAATAGATGAACAAGTTGAATAGTTAGCCTAAAACACATTGTTAGCCAAAAAAGCTAGGTGGTGATGCCAATATCTTAAAAATTAAACTTATGTAGATCAATTTAAAATTTAGGAAGTCTTTTTATATGCTTTGCCTCGTTATCAACTTGAGCATGAACACAAGCTATAAGTTTTAAATGTTTTTTCGTTGAGCGAAAGTCTTATCAACTTATCTTTGTCTCTAATAATAACGTTTATGGAGGTTTCTTTAACTACACCAGCATTACTTTTTCCGGCCATTTCTTTGTTGCTTTTAGCCTATACCAATCGGTTTTTGACTATTGCGGGATTGATTAGGAATTTGTATCAAAAGTATCAAGACCACCCTAATGTGGATATTAAAGCTCAAATTTCTAATTTGAAAAAGCGTGTCAATTTGATAAAAAACATGCAACTATTTGGAATTTCATCCTTGCTGCTTTGTGTCATCAGTATGTTTGCGATATACGAAACCTGGCAAACCCTTGGTAGCATTATTTTTGGGGTATCATTAGTCTTATTAATGATTTCTCTTATTTTGTCTATTATCGAAATTCAAATCAGCGTTAAGGCTTTGAATATTCAAATCAAAGACATGGAAAACGATTAAATATCATCATAATCTACTACAACCTTGGCAGAAGTTGGCTGTGCTTGGCAAGTTAAGACTAGGCCTTCTTCTAACTCATCATCTGTAAGAATTTGATTTTTTCTCATTTCTACAGTTCCTTCTTTTATTTTGGCTACACAAGAACTACAAATCCCACCTTGGCATGAGTGTGGTGCATCTATATCCTTAGCCAAAATAGCATCCAAAAGAACATCCTTTTGATCCATAACCAAGTTAAACTCTTCATCATCAACAACAACTTTTAAACTTGTTTTTCCTTCTGTATTGGCCTCTACACTTCCTTCAGATTTAGAAAAAAACAACTCGTATTTAATGTACTCTTCATCTATACCAGCGCTTTCTAGGGTGTTCTTTACAACTTCAATCATTGGTTCTGGACCACATAAGTAATAGGTAGAGAAGTCAAAACCATCATACTTATTTTTGACAGCATAATTCACAGTTGCTTTATCAATTCTTCCAAATTTAGCATGTTCCTCTTGCGTTTCAGAATAAATAAATTCAATAAAAAACCGATTAGGATATGCTTTTTGAAGATTTAAAAGGTCTTGAAAAAATATAGTTTGCTCTGGTGATTTATTACCATAAACCAAAACGAATCTAGCAGTTTCAGATTGGCGCAAAGCAGTAGCAAGCATAGACATGATGGGCGTGATACCGCTACCTGCTGCAAATGCGATAAAGGTTTTACCATCTATTTGCTCCGGTAATAGAAATTTTCCCTCCGCTGGATGCACTTCTATGCTATCTCCTTTTTTCAATTTCGAATTGGCAAAATTTGAGAATTTACCATTAGGAATTGCTTTCACAACCACACCTAAATCTTTTCCTTCTTCAGAAGAAATTGAATACGAGCGTCTTACTTTTTCGCCATGAACTTCAGACTCTAAACTTAAGTATTGTCCAGCTTTGAATTTGTATTCTGAGACTAATTCAGCAGGAACAGCAAAGGTTATATTCACAGCTTTTGGGGTTTGTCTTTGTATATCTTTAACAGTAAGTGTATGAAACTCTGGCATGATCAAAATTTTTGGTTAAAAATACAAAGGCTTACAGAAATAGTCTACATCTTACGAACTAATTTAATGTGGATTTAAGATTTTGTTCGTATTTTAGATGTAACGAAATGAGTTGATGAAACTCAAAAATATGATTTATGAATTTAAAGTCTTCTACATATATTGTTCTGTTCTTCCTTAGTGTTTCCATGAGTTGGGCACAGGAACCAAATGTATTGGAGCAAAATGCTTTTCCTAAAAAAGTAAAAATGCACGAAGTGAAATTAGACTCTTTGGCGGTAATTTTGGAAGATTACCAAAAATCCATAACCTTAGATTCTTTGTGGAAAGCTCAATTGGTAGACCAATCTTATTTTGATCATCTAGAAAATGTGATTAAAGATAGCCTTGATAGTAAGCCTACAGTAACTGAGCTCCCTACAGCTTTATTGAAAGAACGACTTGAAGTCTTGAATGCCAAAACACCTTTTAATATTGAGTATAATGAAAGTTTAGAAAGTGTAATAGCTTACTTTTTGAAACGAGAAAAAGAAGGAACAGAACGCTTAATGGGATTGAGTAAGTTTTACTTCCCTATGTTTGAAGCTGCTTTTGACAGGCATGACGTACCCTTGGAAATGAAGTATTTAGCCATTGTTGAATCTGCCCTTAACCCTAAAGCAAAATCTAGAGTTGGAGCTACAGGTTTATGGCAATTTATGTATAGCACGGGAAAAATGTATAATTTGGACGTAAGCAGTTACGTGGATGAGCGGATGGACCCTCTGCGGTCTACAGAAGCCGCTGCTATGTACCTTAAGCGGCTTCACTCAATGTTTAACGACTGGGATTTGGCTCTAGCAGCCTACAACTCTGGACCAGGAAATGTTTCTAAGGCTATACGTAGAAGCGGAGGAGAAACGAATTATTGGAAACTAAGACGCTTCTTGCCAAGAGAAACTGCAGGTTACGTCCCTTCTTTTCAGGCTATGCTTTATATGTATGAATATGCTGAGGAGCACGGCTTTGAACCACAACGTCCAAGGTCTGTTTACTATGGTACAGACACAATTCGCGTAAAACAACTCATCACCTTAGAGCATATTGCAGAGGTAACCCAGACGGATAAAGAATTCCTAGAGTTTCTAAATCCGAGCTATAAACTTGGCATCATCCCTTTCGAAAAGGACAAAGATTACTACATACGTTTACCCTATGAAAAGTCAGGTCTATTTGCTGCCAATGAAGATAAAATTTATGAGTTTTCTGAAAACTTAATCGCCAAGGCAGAAGCAAAAGAGAAGTTACCAAAAAACAATAAAGTAGAAGATAGAATTGATTATTATGTAAAATCTGGAGATTATTTGGGTAAAATTGCAGAAAAATATGGTGTTGGCGTTAGCCAAATCAAAAGCTGGAATAATTTGAGAAGCAACCAGCTCAAAATTGGGCAAAGATTAATTATTTATCCAAGAAACGTCAATGCTGTAGTTGAAAGCGACACCAATCCTAAACATACAACGTCCAAGGCCGCTGCCAACAGACAAAGTGAAATCTATAAAGTAAAGCCCGGAGATTCTTTATGGTCTATTTCCAAGAAATTTCCCGGCTTGAGTGTTGAAGATTTAAAGACGATTAACCAACTTAGTAGCAATAAACTTAAACCAGGAATGACCCTAAAGGTCTCCAAAAGTTAGAAAAATGCCCTCAATTGAACACTCCCTGTGTGTATTGCACTCAAGTTTTCACTTTTTCTGCCAAAATACGTCAAGTTGAGATCTAGAAAATCTGTGATTTTCTTTTGTAAAAATAGAGACCAAGTGAAATTATCATTTGGTAGCAACCCTTCCAGCATTTGGTAAGCCACAGGAGAAAATGTGCTACCTTCAAATTTATTCTGAATGTAATTCAACTCGCCATTTATGCTGTATTTTTGAGCATTATTGAGCGTAAAAGACAGACCAAACGTTTGCTGGTCTAAAGTCTCTGTGTTTCCAATTTGGTTTTCATTGGCTGCTAATTCATAAAAGACATCAAATCGCTTATCTCCTATTAGGTAGGACAGCTTAGGATTAAATGAAAAGCCTTTTAATTCAAAATTTCTATTTTCAAATTGATCTGAACTACTTTCAGAAGAATTAAAATCTTGGATAAAAGTTAACAACCAGCTTTCTTGAAATTTATGAAGAAATTTTAGTCGATGTAAAGTATTGGAATTTTCTTGTAAGCCTAGCAAACTTAAATTTTTAGCTGTATTTCTTGTGTAATTGTAAGATGTTGTAAACTTTTGCAAGCTTCTATTGAAAAACAAGATATTTCGAAATGTAGAGTTCTCTCCCAGCACGTCATCACCACTGCCGTAAAATGGATTCAAATTGAGAGAATTTCCATCCCGTCTTAACTTTTTATCTAAAAGCAAAGAGGTTTGGTTATAAAATTTTGATGCCAATTTTTTCCATCCCGATTGGTTTTGCCAAGTTTGAAAATTCAACGTTAACTGTTGGCTAAAGCGAGTTTGATTGGTTCTAACAAAAATTTGATTGGGTAGTAGTATTCTTACAAATCTACCTTCATCCTGAAACTGCGCTAACTCAAACTCATTCAATTCTTGAACGCCGTTACCGTTATAATCTATCCATGTGTATTGGCCTTGACCTGGCTCTACTTCCAAGTAAGTAAATTCCTGCTGAGCTATACTTCCGCTATTCGTCTCATAAGTAGTATTTAGGTTGACCAGCCTGTCCAATAAAACTTGAGAATAAGTAACTCTTGAGTTTAGGCTTTGCTCGTCTGCTCTGTTTTGTTCTTTAAATTTTAAGTCCCTCAAATTAGCAAAAACTTTAAGTTTGGTAGCTTTAGTGTTGATAAGTTGGGAGCGCATAAAGTAGTTATTGGAGGTGTTTACACGCTCCAAAGTATTGGCACGCAAACTATCATTTTCTCTATACCTGTAGCCAACCTCAACATATACACTCGTAGAATCTCCTACTCCAGAATAGACTTCATAACTGGCAAATCTTTGAGTATTGGGAGTAAACTCATCGTTATCCATTCTCAACTCTTGATTGTCTTCTAACTCATAGCGGATACCTGACCAAAATTTTCCAAAATCATA
>PXBV01000123.1 GCA_003565575.1 Psychroflexus sp.
AATGTGATTCCAGAATCTGCTGAAATGATAGGAACTGTAAGAACTTTAGATCCAAACATGCGTGAAATGGTAATACGGCGTATGAATGAAATGGTCCCTGCCATTGCTAAAGCCTTTGGTGGAGATGCTGAAATTACTTTTCAAAATAATACTGCAATAACGTATAATGACTTGGAGTTAACAGCAAATATGCTCCCAACACTTAAAAATCTTGCTGGAGTAGACAATGTAGAATTAGTGAAAGCCACAACAGGTGGAGAAGACTTTTCCTTTTTTCAAGAAGTAGTTCCTGGGTTTTATTTCTTTCTAGGAGGCATGACTCCAGGCAATGAAACACCTTACCCACATCACACCCCAGACTTTATGATAGATGATGCAGGTATGTTACTTGGTGTGAAAAGTTTATCTCAGCTCACCATCGACTATTTAAACAAATAGATTTCTTAAAATTAGAATTTGAAAAGCTCATCTTACGGATGGGCTTTTTTTTAAAAGAAAATTATTTAAAATACATAATTCAATCCTACACTCCCAAAATAATTTCGGGGCTCACCAGGGTAGAAATATCTTGGCTCAGTTCCTCCAAAACCAATGATATTGGTCACAATACTAGAAGCATATTTTTCATTAAAAATATTATTCATTCCAAGGTTAAGTCTGGCCGAAATATTTTTAAAAACGGGAAACCTATATTCAAAGTTGACATTAGAAAACGCATAAGCATCAGCGAAAGCTGTATTAGCATCGTTTACTGGAATATCTGAAATGGCATTGGTCTGAAAATATAAAAAAATACGATCACCCAGCTGAGCATCAAGTCCAAAACTAAGTTGATGAAAGGGTACTCCAGTTAAATCATTGCCTGAGAAGTTGTTTCCTTGGTCTTCAAACTCATCAAACTTGTAAAAATTAAAGCTGCCGTTAAAGTAAGGTTGCACCTTCAACCAATTGCCATAGTTTAGATTTGCCCTCATAGCAAACTCAATGCCCGGATGCTTGGTGGATCCTGCATTGATTCCCACAAAACGATCTTCTGCAACTCGCCTGGCAACTAATAAATTATCCACATCCATATAATAAGCGGTTAATTCTGTAAAAAATTGACCACCAAACCATTTAGCTTTATAACCCACCTCATAATTCCAACCCGTTTCTGGAAGAAGGTCTGGGTTGAAAACACCTTCTTCGGTTAAGCTTTGTCCCACTGTGGGCACAGAAAACCCTTTACTTATGGAGGCAGATAGTTTTTGATTATCAGATATTGCGTAAGAGGCTACTAGATTTGGCAACCAAACTTGGTCATAACTATAGTCTCCTGTTTGAGAATTTTCAGGGCTTGAGAAAACATCTAAAATTTCATAAGAAGTCTTATTGGTAGCTAGTCCTAATTTCAGTGCCCATCTTTGAGATAGAGCAACATCTAAAGTGACAAAGCCTTCAATATATTGCCGTGTTTGGCTAAGATCTGAAAGCAAGCCTCCTTCAAGAGAGCCTTGACCGTTATTTTCTTGATACAAGTTTTCTAAAGTAGATACTTCAAAGTCGTCTCGAAGAAACTCTGCACCTACTGTAAACTTAGATGCTAATCCAGAAAGTGTAAAATCAATTTCTGTGGTGTGCCTAAGCCCTACCCCAATATTTTTCTCATCTAAAATATCGAACGGACGTGGCTCATAAGCATCTCTAATGTTAGCAAACACAGCTGTATTTTGACGAATATTTTCTCTTAGGTCATTAGATAAATTCACTCCAAACACACCTCTGGTGTAAGACTCGTATCCTCTTGCTTGTCCCCAAGTAAAGGCTGCTTGAGTGGGATCTTCTTCTAAAGCTGTTCTACTTAGCGAACTTGGAATAAATCCTTTAAGCTGAATGACTTGCCCTATGAATTGAAGCTTAGCAGAGTTGGATATCTCCCACTCTGAATTTAGAAAATAAGACTCACGTTGATAGTTACTATTTTCTCTAAAACCTGATGAACTCAAGTTATTGTATGTCAAGTTAATTTTTTTATTGCCTTCTGAAACATTAAGCGAATAATTCTGTTTAAGCAAATCAAAACTACCTGCTAGTAATTCAGTATCTAAATAAGTTTGATCTTTCAAAACAGAAGTTAACTGAATAACTCCGCCCAAGCCAGCTCCAAATTCTGTAGCTTGAGGTCCTTTGATCACTTTTACCTCCGATATTGTAGCCAAATCAATATCATGTAAAATTGAGGTTCCATCTGCAGTGCTTAATGGAATATTATTATAATACAACTTCAACCTATTGGTCTCATATTGTGCTCTTGCTCCTATTCCTCTAATGTTAATTTTAGTTGTGTTAATGTTAGACTGCTGCATAAAAACCCCTGGTATTTTATTCAAAAAGGGAGCAAGGCTAACTTGGTTGGATTGTAAAATTTCTTCTTGTTTCAAAAAAGAGACGTTAGATTCTGACTGATAGGCCTTTTCAATTTCTAATGAAGCCTTAAGTCTTACTTCTTCTAATGAAGTAGTATCTATAGGTCTCTGTGCATAAATAATTCCCGAAAATAAAAGGATGATGAGGCTAAACTGTTTCAAGTGTTTATTTTTACAGTCAAAAATAAAAGATTTAAAGAACAACTAATCCAAAAAAAACTCTAATGTTAAAACATACTTGTCTTCTCATTTTGTTTCTGAGTTTAATGTCTTGTCATAATTCTTCAGAAGTTAAAGTCAACTCTCTAACTTCTAAAGAGCTAGATATTGCGTTTACGCGTTCTCAAGGAGACTCTACATCTACATACCAAGAAGTTATTCAATTTTATGACGTCCTTTCCAAAACAGATGATAGGGTTACTTTGAAAGAAGTTCATGAAACAGATAGTGGCAAGCCGCTTCATTTAGTAAAGTTTTCATCAAAAACTGATGAAGATACTCCATTACGTGTGCTTATAAATAACGGGATACATCCAGGTGAACCGGATGGTATAGATGCTAGCATGTTACTTTTGAAAGACCTTGTAAATGAGGACTGGCAGTTACCAGAAGGTATTGAACTTTATGTAATACCAATTTATAATGTAGGTGGAGCTCTTAACAGAAATTCTACCTCTAGAACCAATCAAAACGGCCCAGCAGCATATGGGTTTAGAGGAAATGCTAAAAACTTTGACTTAAATAGAGACTTTATAAAGTCTGACACTAAAAACAGCAAGGCTTTTTATAGTATTTTTCATGAAGTCCATCCAGACGTGTTTGTGGATACTCACGTGAGCAACGGTGCAGATTACCAATATACGTTGACGCATCTTTTTACACAGCATAATAAACTTGGTGGTGAGCTAGGTAAACACTTAGAAGAGAAGTTTATCCCAGAAGTTGAAGAGCAATTAAGAAATAAAAGTTGGGAAATCACCCCTTATGTAAATGTATTTAATGAGAGTCCATTGAAAGGCTTTTCACAGTTTAACGACTTACCAAGGTATTCTACAGGCTATACTGCACTTTGGAACACCTTGGGGTTAATGATAGAAACACACATGCTAAAACCTTACAAGCAGAGAGTTGAAGGTACTTTGGAGATGCTCAAAACCTTAATAGAGGTTGCCCAAGAACAAAAAGAAGTTATACAAAATGCTAGAGCACAAAACACTCAAAGGTTTGCTGATGCAAAGATGTATCCACTTAACTTTCAGCCCACGACTTCAAATCCCAGACGCTTTATGTTTTTAGGTTATGAACTCGAAAATTTAACTAGCGAAATCACCAATTTACCAAGAATTAAATTCAGAAGAGACCAACCTTATGAAAGAGAAGTAAACTACTACAATACATTTGAGCCAACAGATTCTATAGAAGTACCCAAAGCCTACATTATTCCCAGCGCTTGGAAAAATGTAATAGACTTAATGCATCGAAATAAAATCACCTATCATCGTTTTGAAAACGACACTCTAATGAATGTGGAAGTGTACAGGATTGAAGATTATAAAACACGAACCTCTCCCTACGAGGGCCACTACTTGCATTATGATACTAAAGTAAGCTCAAAAAAAGTTCAAAGATTTTTCCAAGAAGGAGATGTTTACATCTCTGTAAATCAACCAGGAAAGCGATATTTGCTAGAAACATTGGAACCCATTGCAGCTGACTCGTTTTTTAATTGGAACTTTTTTGATAGTGTATTGCAACAGAAGGAAAATGTGTCTCCTTATGTTTTTGAAGATTTAGCCATTGAGATATTTAAAAACAATCCAGAACTGAAAGCTGAGTTTGAAGAAAAACAAAATTCTGATTCTGAATTTGCCAACAACTGGTATGCACAATTAGACTGGATTCACAAACGTTCTAAATATTATGAAGCCGCGCATTTAGCTTATCCTGTCGTTCGGGTGTTGAACTAAGTATTCTTTAGGAAATAATAGTTTGATGTTGGCGTAGGAGTTTTTTAAAGCTTTTTGGGTCTTTTCAAAATTCTTCCATTTTGCTTTTTTTATTCCCTCTTCACGTTCTGGAATAAGTTCTCCATCATAATCAGTTTTCATTTCAAACCAATGGGTTTCTTTCAGTCTATATTTATTATTTCTCTTGAGAACATGATAAGTAGTTTGTAAAAATGAAACAATTTCTAAGCCTTGTACCTTCGTTTCTTCCTCCACTTCACGAAGCGCTGTGGTCTCTATATCTTCCCCTTTATTTGCTTTCCCTTTGGGCAGATCCCATTTTTTGTTTCTATAGATAAATAGAATTTCATTTTTTGTATTATAAACCAGTCCACCACCTGCAACAATTACTTTTAGTTTGCGTTTTAAATATTTTAGAAGTTTATGCTCCTTTTTATGGTATAAATTAAGGTAGTGTAGCTCTCCAGACTCTAGTTTAGGAATGAGCCTTTTTAATTTTGCTTTTTTTATAGGAATATTTGTGTAATTAGCGCCGCTATTTTTTTGTGTAGACAATATAATTGGCACATCATTCACGAAAACTTTATACATTTGTAGTTATGATTTTAGATAAACATACCGCCCACAAAACTGCAGAGCTATTACTGCAAATTAACGCAATAAAATTAAACCCGCAAGAGCCATTTACTTGGGCAAGTGGAATTAAATCTCCTATTTACTGCGATAATCGCATTGTATTATCCTACCCCTCTATCCGAAATTTTATAGTTTCTGAAATGGCCAAACCAATAGAAACGCTTTGGGGAAAACCCGATGTTATAGCTGGGGTTGCCACAGGTGCTATTGGTATAGGAGCTATTATTGCTGATTATTTAGGCTTACCTTTTGTTTACGTTAGACCAGAGCCAAAGAAACACGGCAGGAAAAACCAAATTGAAGGCAAGCTAGAGCCGCACTCCAATGTTGTAGTTATTGAAGATTTAATAAGCACTGGGAAAAGTAGCTTAAACGCTGTGAAAGCTTTAAAGGAAGAAGGGCAAGCCAACATAAAAGGAATGATGGCTATTTTTACCTATGGCTTTGAAACTTCAGAGAAAGCTTTTGAGAACGAACACTTGACTGTGCGCACACTAGGCAACTATGACATTCTTCTGGAAGAAGCTTACAAAACAAGCTATTTAAACACAAAAGAATTTGAACTATTAAAAACTTGGCGAAAAAATCCCGCCAACTGGAAACACTAATTATGCATATAGAAAGCGAAAAAAAGATACTTGCTAAAAGTCAAAAAGAAATTTTTGAATTCCTTAAAAACGTCGGAAACTTTGAAAAATTAATGCCAGAAACTATAGAAAAATTTGAGTTGTTACCTGAAGAAAGTTTTTTATTCCAACTTAAAGGTATGCCCACCATTAAGCTAAAGCTAGACAAAGTTGAAGCAGACCACCTGGTTGTACTTGCTGCAGCAAGTGACAAACTACCATTTACATTAAGAGGTGAAATTTCAGCTATAAGTGATGATGAATCTGAGGTACAACTTGTTTTTGAAGGTGAATTTAATAGCATGATGGCCATGATGATTAAAAATCCTATCCAAAAATTTATAACCACCTTAAGTGACAATTTAAAAGTTATTTAAAAAAATGGTTTTTCAGGTGTAATTTATAATCTAAATGTCATCCTTATAAATAGGTTTATAAACTTACCCAACCTTGAAACTTGTTATTTAAGTAGTAAAGTTTCCCTAAAATAGAGGTTAATTTTTAAGCGTTAATTAAGTTTGTAAAAATCAATAAAATAAATGGAAAAAGTAAAATTAAGTCTTGAAGATATTGCAGATTTAGACTTCACTACTATTATTTGGATTGCTGCACCTGTTATGTTTACTTTGGTTGCCTTAGAATCTTATTTTAGTTACAAACAAAACAAAAAGCTCTATGAAGGCAAAGATTTTATGGCTTCTACATTCATTGGTGTTGTAAATATTCTTTTAAATGGCGTCATGAAATTTGGTGTTTTTGGGGTGTTTCTTTTTTTCTACAACCTAACACCGCTATATATTCCACACACATGGTGGTCTTATTTGTTATGCTTTATAGCTTTGGACTTTGCTAGATATTGGTCTCATAGAATTGCGCATGAGCAACGATTCTGGTGGTCTACGCATGTAGTTCATCACAACTCTGAATATTATAACCTATCTACTTCATTTAGATTATCTTGGACTCAAAATCTTAAAATCATTTTTTTTCTACCCGTTATTTTGATGGGCTTTCATCCTTTTGTATTTTTAGTAGTCCATCAAATCGAAGTTTTGTATCAATTTTGGATACATACAGAGTACATCAAAAAACTGCCAAAACCTATTGAATATATTTTCACCACGCCTTCTCATCACAGAGTTCATCATTCCAAAAATGAAAAGTACATCGATAAAAATTATGGTTCCACGTTAATTATTTGGGACAGGATTTTTGGAACATTTACGGCTGAAGAAGAAAAACCAATTTACGGTATAACAAAACCAGTTGATACTTATAATCCATTTACACTTGTTTTTCATGAATGGGTAGCTCTTTTTAAAGATTTAACAAAAGTAAAATCAGCAAAACAAGCTTTTCAAATGGCTTTTGGGAGTCCTGTAGAGTACCACAAATCTGAATTGGAAAAAGAGTCAGAAATGGTAAGTCAAGGTGTTAAAACGAAGTAAGTTTATTTTAGATACATAAATGTTTAGAGTTTTATCTTAAGTTTGTAACAAAGACTTAACGTATGAAACTTAAATTTACTTTTATCATTTTTATGAGTATTTTGAGCTTTTCTTTCGCTCAAAATACGTTACAATCTCCAGAAGAATTTCTTGGATACCCCATTGGTTCAGAGTTTACTCGACACCATCAAGTTGTAGACTATTTCAATCACTTTTCTGAAAACAGTCCTCATCTCATTTACAATACTTACGGAAAAACAAATGAACGGAGAACCCTTAGCTACGCCGTAATTTCTTCAGAAGAAAATTTGAGAAATTTAGAAGAGATAAGAACTAATAACCTTAAGCAAACGGGAATTCTTGAAGGAAACGCCAATGCTGAAATAGCTATAGTTTGGTTGAGTTATAACGTTCATGGTAACGAAGCTTCTAGCACTGAAGCCGCAATGCAGACAGCCTACCAGCTCGTTACCAACAAAAAAGACTTACTTAAAAATACAGTAGTTATTATAGATCCATGTGTGAATCCAGATGGAAGAGACCGATACGTCAATTGGTACAACCAAGTAAAAGCTACTCCATACTCTCCATTTCAAGACGCTGCAGAACATAGTGAACCATGGCCAGGCGGTAGACCCAACCATTATCTTTACGATCTTAACCGTGATTGGATGTGGGCTACGCAAATAGAAACCCAACAACGACTAAAACTGTACAACCAATGGATGCCTCATGTACATGTAGACTTACATGAACAAGGGATTAACTCTCCTTACTATTTTGCTCCAGCAGCAGAACCCTTCCATAAAATCATTACAGATTTCCAAAAAGAATTTCAAACTACAATTGGTAAAAACAACGCTAAAGTTTTTGATGAAAACGCTTGGGATTACTTTACTAGAGAGCGTTTTGATTTGTTTTATCCAAGTTATGGAGACACCTACCCTACCTACAATGGAGCTATTGGCATGACTTATGAGCAAGCAGGACATGGACGTGCAGGCTTAGGAATCAACACCGATGAAGGTTATGAACTCACTTTGGTTGACAGAGTAAAACATCATACCATGAGTAGTTTGTCTACTGTAGAGGTATCTTCAAAACACGCATCAAAATTAAACACTGAATTTAAAGCCTACTTTGAACACTCTCCAGATTTTGATTATTATGTACTCACTGGAAACAGCAAAAAGCTTAA
>PXBV01000343.1 GCA_003565575.1 Psychroflexus sp.
AGCATTTGAAACGCATGCGTTCCAATGTCTCCTATACAACAACTAATACCAGATTGTTTAGGGTCTAGTCGCCAAACAGAGGAACGCTGCTCTGGATTATGAATTATAGGATTGATCCATCATTGATAATATTGAGCATCTACTTTTTGAATTTTACCTAAGCGCCCACTTAAAACCATGTCTCGCATTTGGCGAATCATGGGATAACCTGTATAGGTATGTGTGAGTGCAAAAACTCGTTTAGATTCTATAACGAGCTTATGTAATATTTTGGCTTCTTCATAAGTAGTTGCCATAGGTTTTTCACAAATCACATGAAAGCCGTTTTCCAAAAGAAACTTAACCATTGAAAAATGTAAAAAATTTGGAGTTAAGACTGAGACTACTTGCATGCGTTCATCTTTTGGAAGCTGAAGCTCACAAGCTATTAGTTCTTCTAAGTCTTGATAGACACGTTGGGTAGGCACTCCAATAGATTTAGCAAAAGTGATACTATCTTCATATTTTGAATTGAACACTCCACCAACAAGTTGGTATTGGTCAAACATAGCCGAAGCAATGCGGTGAAGACCTCCTATTAATGAGTTTTGACCTCCTCCTAAAATACCGAGCTTAATTTTTTTGGACATGAATTCACATTAATTTTGAGTGGATAACTTTGTTTTTATTTGACAAGTTGAGTATGGATTATTGTAAAGATTCTATAGACGTTTCAAGCAGTTTTTTAGTTGCTTCAATCCCTTCGTCTTCAGGTAACCTATCACCCTCATATTCAACACCTATAAATCCGGAATAACCAGAGTCTTTTACCAATTTCATGATGCGAGGAAAGTCTAATGTGGTTTCGTTTCCTTCCTCATCAAAATCATAAGATTTAGCACTCACAGCCTTAGCTTTGGTCAGCATCAACTCTATACCTTGGTATTTATCAGGATACTCTTCAATGCATTCTCCCCATGTAGAGCCTTCTTTTCGCTTAATACACCAGTTACCAAAATCTGGTAGAGTACCACAGTTTTCCATATCAACTAAATCTATAGCTTCCATTAGTAAAGGCGCATCAGAAGATAACCAGCCGTGATTTTCACAAAGTACATTAATGTTTTTGGTAGCAGCATATTCAGAAAGTTTCCTAAGTCCGTCTACTACAGAAGGTAGCCACTCACTTGGCTCATTGGTGCCAAAGGTGTTGACGCGTATGGAGTGACAGCCTAACTTTTGGGCTGCATCTATCCATTTCTTATGATTCTCAACTGCAAGGTTGCGTTCATCTTCGTTCGGACTTGCAAGGTCACCTTCGCCATCTATCATAATGAGTACATTTTGCATTTCATGTTTTTCGCTCAAAGACTTAAGCGAATCCATGACCTTATCAAACCCTAAATCTTCAATCTGTTGGGTGTAAATATGATTAACGTACTCCAAACCTTCAAAGCCCATATTTTTTGAGATTTCTGCAAACTTAAATGGGTCTACACCATCTTCGTTGAAGGTTCTATGCAAAGACCACTGCGCTAAAGATAATTTAAAGGAAGGTTCTTGCACTTGAGCATTTGCAGTAGGTTCTGATTTGATATCTTCTTTTTGCTTAGCCTCTTTACACGAAGTGAAACTTAGAAAAAGAGCGACTTGCAATATAATTATTGTTTTAAATGATATTTTCATTGTAATTTATTTATTGAATTTAAATTAGTTAATCCTAAAAAGTAAACATTCCTCAAAAATCGTAATTTTTTTATTAACTATTCAATTTTGTCTATTTTAAATCAAAAAAACAAGAAAGGTCGAATTTAATTTATTCTAATACTATAAAAAGTGTAATTTTATTCCCACCTATTTGTAAAATAGATAATTAAATTAAATTTAATTTGTAACGTATGCGTGGTCAAACAAAGAATACTACTATAGAAAGTTACGATGCTATTGTAGTTGGAACTGGAATTTCTGGGGGATGGGCAGCTAAAGAACTTTGTGAAAAAGGCTTAAAAACCTTAGTGCTTGAAAGAGGAAGAGATGTAAAACACATAGTAGACTACCCAACAGCTCATATGGACGATTGGGATTTCCCCAACGGCATTGAAGCTTCCCGTAAAACCAAAGAAAGAAAATTTAAACAACACCGGACTGGATATACAACTAAAGAGTCCCATCAACATTTTTTCGTGGATGACCTCAAACATCCTTACAATGAAAAAAGACGTTTTGATTGGATTCGTGGATATCACGTAGGCGGTAGGTCATTGATGTGGGGTAGGCAAAGCTATCGCTTAAGCGAAATTGATTTTGAAGCCAACCAAAAAGAAGGTATTGGTGTAGATTGGCCAGTTCGATACAAAGATATTGAACCTTGGTATGACAGGGTTGAAGAATTTATTGGAGTGAGTGGAGAAAATTTAGGATTAAAACAACTACCCGACCAAAAACTGCTTAAGCCTATGAACCTCAATTGTGTTGAGGAGCATCTAAAAGAAAAAATGAGCGAAAAATTTGATGATGGGCGCTTATTAACAATTGGTAGAACGGCGCATATTACTGAAGGTACTAAGCCAGGTTCTGGTCGTGTACAATGCCAATACAGAGATCGTTGCATGAGAGGATGCCCTTATGGCGCCTATTTTAGCAGTAATTCATCTACCCTACCAACTGCTGATGCTACTGGCAATATGACTTTAAGACCACATTCTATTGTTTACGAAATCGTTTACGATGAACAAACAGAAAAAGCAACAGGGGTTAGAATTATAGATACAGAAACCAAAGAAAAAATAGAATATAAAGCAAAGGTGATTTTTTTATGTGCCTCTGCCATGGCATCAAATTCTATTTTACTTCAATCAAAGTCAAAACGGTTTCCCAACGGTATAGGAAACGATTATGATCAGGTAGGTCGTAACTTGATGGATCATCATTTTTGGGTAGGCGCAAGAGCTGTAGCAGAAGGGTATGACGATAAGTATTACAAAGGACGAAGAGCAAATGGATTGTATATCCCAAGATTTAGAAATCTAGGCGGTAAAACCGATACAAAAGACTTCCTTAGAGGCTACGGCTACCAAGGAGCAGCCACTCGCTCAAGTATGGACGAGGTGGTTGCAGAGCTTAAATATGGCCCGGCTCTAAAAGAAGCTATTTTAAAACCCGGCCAATGGAACGTTAATTTACTAGGCTTTGGAGAGACGTTACCAAATAATAATAACCGAATGTATTTGAATTACGATCTAAAAGATGAATGGGGCTTACCTACTATAACATTTGATGCTGATTTTGGTGAAAATGAACTCGCCATGAGAAAAGACATGAAATTACAAGCCGAAAACATGCTTAAGGCTGCAGGGTTTAAAAATGTACAAGGCTATGATATTGTAGAAAATAGAGCAATGGGCTTAGGTATTCACGAAATGGGTGGAGCTCAAATGGGAAAAGACCCCAAAACCTCAGTGTTAAACAAGTACAATCAAGTGCATTCATGTAAAAATGTATACGTTACAGATGGAGCATTTATGGCATCATCTGGATGTCAAAACCCATCCTTAACGTATATGGCGTTTACAGCAAGAGCTGCTCATCACGCTGCAGAACAACTCCGTAAAGACTTGATTTAATCCTTTAGATATGAAAAGAAGAACTGCTTTAAGACAAATGGCATACGCTGCAGGATTTGTAGCTGCTACGCCTACAGTTTTAAGTTTATTAAACAGTTGCACAAGTCCAGAAGACCAGTGGATGCCAGAGTTACTATCACCAGAAGAAGGTCGTTTTCTTACAAAACTGGTAGATGTATTTTTACCTAAAACGGAGAACTTGCCATCTGCTACAGACTTAAATGTACCCCAATTTATAGATAAATATGTTGGCCAAATTTATAGCCAAGACAACGCAAAACAATTTAAAGCAGCTTACACTAAAATGAACATAGAATTTTTTGAGTATGCTGAGGTGAAATTAGATCATATAAAGGAGGCCCATATTAAAAACTTTTTGGATGAATTTTTAAAATTAAAAAGTGAAATAGATCACGAGCGTTTGGAAAAGCCAGATTTTGAAGGCTGGACTACTTCTGAAGTTTTGAATACATTGAAGTCATTATCTATTAAAGCCTACTTGACTACTGAAAAAATAGGAGAGGAAGTTCTAGCCTATGAACCTATACCAGGGGCTTATTATTGTGGAGATTTAAACGAGTTAACTGGCGGTAGGTCTTGGTCTTTAGGCTAAAACCTATGTTTAAAAAACACCTCAGACTACTTTTTAAGTAGTCTGAAGTTGCTTCTCTACTTAGAATTGCTTCTATATTAAATTCAACATATTATGATTAAATCCTTATTATTTTCATTCCTTTTCATTGTTGTGATACACTTTCAATCCTGCAAGCCTTCACCGGAGAACAATCAATCTAAGGATTGGATTTCACTTTTTGATGGAGAATCCCTGGAAGGCTGGACTCCAAAATTAAAAGGAGAGCCGTTTGGAAGTGACTCTCTGGACACATTTAGAGTAGAGGATGGCGTTTTAAAAGTGTCCTACGATAACTATAATAAGTTTGACAACAGATTTGGGCATTTATTTTATAAAACACCATTTTCTAGTTACAAGCTTCAATTGGAGTATAGATTTGTAGGTGATCAAGTTAGTGGTGGTGAAGCTTGGGCAGAAAAAAATTCAGGAATTATGATCCATTCTCAACATCCAGAAACTATGGACTTACATCAAGATTTTCCCAATTCACTTGAGTTTCAACT
Source organism: Psychroflexus sp. (assembly GCA_003565575.1). Classification (GTDB taxonomy): domain Bacteria; phylum Bacteroidota; class Bacteroidia; order Flavobacteriales; family Flavobacteriaceae; genus Psychroflexus. The sequence goes on from PXBV01000343.1 coordinate 4,740, forward strand.
TCTAGGCGGAGTCACAGATAGCATAGAAAGACCAACCGGTAGTTTATGTACACCTGGAACACATGTTTATATGGAAGATAAATTGATAACAAAACATTGCACAACAGCAGACGCGCCAACGTTCCAAGGAGAGGAGTGGGTAAAAGCTGAAGTTGAAGTATACAAGGACTCCCTGATTATTCATAAAATAAACAATAAAGAGGTCATACGTTATCATCATCCAGTGATGGATTTACCTGGGCAAGCAGAACATCTATCACCGCTTCAATCTGGATACATTTCCTTACAAAGTGAAAGTCATCCAGTTGAATTTAAAGCGATTCAAATTCAAGTTTTAGACTAATGATTTTATGGTAATACTAGTGAGAGGACGATGCTTGAAAGTCATTAAACCTTTGTTTAACTGTTTTCAAATCATCATCAGAAAGCATTGAAAGATCTAAAGTTTCAGTTTTGCTTTGATGCTGAATTACAACCTTGAAAAGGAGTATCTGGACGGATTCAATCTCAGAAAACTTTATGATATTAAGCCTTTCTTCTGGAGGTAATACAAAGCGTAATTCTTCATCATTCCATTTAATGTAGAATTTCGGTGTTTTTAAATTGTACCACCCTAGTCCAATAAAAAGAACGCCTTGAATACAGTGGATGATTGAATTTAATTTGCTAGAAGACAGAAGCCTATCCATATCTTCAAGCCCTGTTTTTACAAAGCCAAAAACGCCTACGACTAAAAGCAGCATACCTAGAATTACAAATATTTTAGACAAAACCCTGGGGTACTTGTGTCCTTTTAAGGTTTTCATGATTTAACAATTGAACGTCAGTCATAACTAATAAAAACTAACTAATTTAAATAAAGATAATTAGTTTTTTTTTAATAAAAGTAAGAACAAATTTGAAAGGCTTTGCTATAGTTTTGTAAGTCATGATTCAATTTAAAATATTCAATAAAAATAACTGCTTAGAACTTGGTGATAAGCTAAGAGATCTTTATCTCAATACGTTCACTAAAGGTCTTTCTGCACAGCATATAACTCCAGAAGAGGCAGACGCCTACCTAGGTGCTTTATTTGCAAAAGGCTTTGCCATTCTTGGCTGGGATGAAGACCAAGTTGTAGCTGCTTTAATTGCAACACCACCAAGCTTTGACCAAGAACGTCCTCAACAGCTCATCAAGGCTTATAAGGATAATGACACTTTATACATTGCAGAAGTTCTTGTAGGTGAACAATACCGCGGTCAAGGCCTTGGCAAAATGCTTTTTCAAGAATTAGAAACCTACCTTGATGCACAGATAAAACAGGTGCTACTCAGAGTTTGGAGTAAAAATGAAATTGCCGTTGGTCTTTATAAAAACTCAGGTTTTCAAGAATGTGGAAAGATTGTACAACAAAAATTAAAACCCGTTTCTAAAGAAGTCTTTGAAATGGAAAAACTATACATGGTTAAGTCTTATTCAAATAAGCTATGAAAGAATTCAATTTAAAAACACCAATTCTTACCGAAGGTACTGCTGAAGATAAGCGTCAAGAAATTTTAGACTATTTCAACAGAACTTTTGAGCTGGACACCCAGCTTTACAAAACACTAAAAGACGAAGGTGCTTTTTTTATGCGTGCAGATCCGCTGCGCCATCCCATCATATTTTATTATGGACATACCAGTGTGTTTTTTGTAAACAAATTTGTTTTAGCTGGACTTTTACCAGAGCATATCAACCCGCACTTTGAATCGATTTTTGCCATTGGAGTAGACGAAATGTCTTGGGACGATCTTAATGAAGACAATTACGACTGGCCTACAGTAGCCGAAGTACGTGCTTATAGAGAACAAGTAAAATCGACAATTACTAAGCTCATACAAGACCTTCCACTGGAGTTACCTATTACATGGGAAAGTGCGTTTTGGCCCATACTAATGGGAATTGAGCATCAAAATATCCACATAGAAACCTCTTCTGTGTTGATACGCCAACTGCCCATAGAAAAACTACAGCCTGGAATTTTTACTAATGTTTGTGACGAAGACAGGCCTGTGGTGGCTAATGAGCTCATAGCTGTAGGTGGTGCCAAAGTAGATTTAGGAAAACCAAAAAACCACCCACTTTACGGTTGGGATTTGGAATATGGACAAATTCAAGAATCCGTCCAAGACTTTAAAGTGTCGAAATATCTAGTATCTAATGCTGAGTTTTTAGAATTTATAGAAGCTGGTGGCTACAAAAATCAAGAATGGTGGACGGATGAAGGCTGGTCTTGGTGTACCTATAAAAAAGCAGAGCATCCTCAATTTTGGATCAAATCCAATGGAGAATATAGCCTAAGACTTATGACGCAAATTGTCCCAATGAAATGGAGTTTCCCTGCTGAAATCAATTACCTTGAAGCTAAGGCTTTTTGCAATTGGAAGTCTGCCAAAACTGGAAAAAAACTTCGCTTGCCCACAGAAGCGGAATGGTATAAACTTGTAGAGTTTTCTGAAGTTAAAGATGCTGTAGAATGGAAGGAAGCTCCTGGAAATATCAATTTAGAATACTTCAGCTCATCATGTCCCGTAGATCTGTTTTCCTTTGGAGAAGTTTATGATGTGATGGGAAATGTATGGCAATGGACAGAAACACCAATTACAGGCTATCCGGGTTTTAAAGTTCATCCGCTTTACGATGATTTCTCTACACCTACTTTTGATGGAAAGCATAACCTAATTAAAGGAGGGTCTTGGATTTCTACCGGAAATGAAGCCACACTTAATGCGCGCTACGCCTTTAGAAGGCATTTCTATCAGCATGCTGGCTTTCGCTACGTTGAGTCTGAGTTTGAGCCAGAAATTCGAGTAGATAGTTACGAAACTGATGTAGAAGTAGTACAGTCTTGTGAGCAACATTATGGGGATGATGCACTAGGGATGAAAAAATTGCCACTTCAAGTTTTAGATGTGCTCAAAGCTCAAGTCAATCAAGCCTCAGAAAAATCATTTCTGGACCTCAACTGCGATACCGGCCGTTTAGCTTTGGAAGCCTCACAGCTTTTTAAAAGTGTAATGGCTATAGATGCTTCTGCGCGATTTATCCGTCCAGCTATCGAATTACAAAAGAAGGGCTTACTACGCTATGTCATCAAAGACGAAGGCGAATTGTCTATTTTTAAGGATGTTGTACTAAAGGATTTGAAGCTGACCAAAAGCCTTGAACACCTCCAATTCATGCAAGATGATGTGATGAAGTTGAAAGAACGTTACTCTGGATACGATGTAATTTTAGCTATGAATCTATTGGAAGATTTGCGTCAGCCAAAAGTGGTCCTGAGTAAAATGCATGAGCGCTTGAATGCCAACGGACTCTTGATTTTAGGCTCTACATATGAATGGGATAAAGATATTAGTCCAGTAGAAAACTGGCTCGGAGGCTTTAAAAA
>PXBV01000280.1 GCA_003565575.1 Psychroflexus sp.
ATTCGCTTTTAAATGTTGGCCTTCGTCTCCTAGAGCTTTTACAAAACCTTTAGCCGTTACCGCTCTACTGACAAAAGTAGGCTTCATATTACTGGGTCCAAAAGGAGCAAATTGTTTCAAAATTCTAATGAACTTTGGAGTAATATCTCGAAAATTGAGTTCTAAATCATACCGCAGCTCAGGAACCAATAGCTTCTTATCTATACTGCTTTTTACTACATCTTCAAACTTTGCTTTAAATTTTTCAAAGTTATGCTCTTCCAAGGTTAAGCCTGCTGCGTATTTATGCCCTCCAAATTGTTCTATAAATTCTGAAGCATTTTCCAAAGCCTCATACACATCAAAGCCTTTTACAGACCTTGCAGAAGCCGCAAGTTTATTACCGCTTTTTGTAAATACCAAAGTGGGTCTGTAATAGGTTTCTGTTAGCCTAGAGGCTACAATACCTATAACACCTTTATGCCAATGCGGCTGATAGACCACAGTTGTGAAACACTCTTCTTCCTTCTGTTCTTGTATAAGCTTTAAAGCTTCTTCAGTTATACTTTTATCTGTATGTTTTCTCTCGGCATTATAAAGTTCTATGTCTTGAGCAAGACGTTTTACGTTTTCAATATTGGTTTCACATAACAATTCTGTAGCAAGAAGCCCGTGTTTCATACGGCCTGCTGCGTTAATACGAGGGCCTATCATAAACACAACGTCTGTAATACTGAGGACTTGTTTTTTGGACTGCTCCATCATCGCTTTAAAGGCAGGACGTTTTCTTGAATTGATCAACTTCAGTCCATAATAGGCTAAGACTCTATTCTCTCCTGTGATGGGTACAATATCTGAGCCAATAGCTGTGGCCACTAAATCCAAGTAGACGTGAATGTCTTTTTGTGGCCTGCCTAATTTAGTTTGAAGCGCTTGTATCAGCTTAAAGCCTACTCCACAACCACAAAGCTCATCATAAGGGTAATTACAATCTTCCTGTTTTGGATCCAATACAGCTACAGCATCCGGAACTTTATCACCAGGCCTGTGATGATCACAAATGATAAAATCAATGCCCTGCTCTTTAGCATAATTCACTTTTTCAATCGCTTTAATCCCACAGTCCAAAGCTATAATGAGCTGGATGCCATTGGCTTTGGCAAAGTCTATCCCTTGGTAAGAAATACCATAGCCTTCTTCATACCTGTCTGGAATATAGCTTAGCACTTCTACTCCTAAACTCCTTAAATAAGTACTCATCAGCGCTACGCTGGTTGTACCATCTACGTCATAATCTCCAAAAACCATAATTGGCTCATTATCCCTTAGGCTGTGGAGTACACGTGCACATGCTTCCTGCATGCCTTTCATAAGAAAAGGGTTGTGTAGCTGGTCTAAATTGGGTCTAAAGAAGTGTTTTGCTTCTTCAAAATTTGTTATGTTGCGCTTTACAAGAAGTTCTGCTATCGGTTTATTCACACCAAGCGCTTCTTGGAGGTGTTGAATCTTTGAACCATCAGCATTATCAATTACAGTCCAGCGCATACGTTTATTTTACTTAAAGTTGTTTTTCTTTAAAAGGAATTTCTGGATTTAAAATTTCCAAAATTAACTGCTCTAATTCTCTCTTAAATTCTACCATCAAACCTTTTAAAGGTTGGTCAGATTTTTTTACTCCACAACTCATATACCCAGCATTCAAGTTTTTGAAGGATATAATTCCAGCACTATCTTGCTCTCCCAAATCTTCTTCTCTTAGTAAAGCATAAAACAAAACTTGAAATGCTTTGGAATACTGGTAATCCTCTGTAAAAGCCTCCCAGTCTTCTGGAATCTGCAGTTGTTTTTGGGTCACTTTACCTGTTTTATAATCAATAATCCGTTTATCCTTATTAAAAGAATCAACTCGATCTACTGTGCCTTTTAACTTGATTTTAAAATCAAGATCAGGTAGCTGAATTTGTTTTTCCAGCTTCTTTTCCAGTTGAAGAATGACAACAGAATGGTGGGCTGAGTCATTTTTTTCTTGAATTAGAAAACGTTTAACTTGGTGTTTTGCAATTTCAAAATCGATTAAATTTTTACCCGTTCTTAAACTTTCTTCTTGGTAGATATTCTCAAAAAGTTGGGTCATTAGCTCTGGGTAAGACTCTAGCATTTGGTCTACATCTGCTTCTTGAAGCCTTTTCCCTTCATAAGACTTGTAAAGAATATCCAAACATTCATGAATTACATTTCCAAAGGTTTTGTAAGAGATCTCATCTTCTATGTCTTCAGTTTCTTTAAGATTAAGGATATATGTTCTATAGAAATCTAAAGGATTCCTGATGTAACTCGTTAACGCTGATGGAGAAATTCCGCTGGTGAATAAAGACTTTAACTTAAGCATCACTTCAGGGGTTTTAGGCACTTCTTTAAGTGTACTTTTTGTGGAGCTTGTACTAGCGGATACCACAAAGTTTTCAATTTGGTGTTGGGGTTGCTTAAAAATTTGTAGCTGAGTTAAAAACCTGCTTTTTTCAGCTTTCTCAACTCCAGAGGTTGCATTATTAAATATAAAATGGCAAGTTGTTGCTCTCTGGATAAGACGAAAAAAATGATAAGCGTACACAGCATCTTTTTCTTTGTAGGTAGGAAGCTTATATCCCTTTTTTAAGTCGAAAGGAATAAAGCTATTTTGGGACTTTCCAGAAGGCAGTATGCCCTCATTACAAGAAGTAATGATGATGTTTTTAAAATCCAATACTCTGGTTTCTAGCATACCCATAATTTGCAAGCCTTTGAAGGGTGAACCTTCGAAATCTAGAGTTTCTGAGCTTAAACTATCTAAATACACTTGATGAAAAACTCTAAAATCTGATATCAATTCTGTTTTAGACAATAAATACTTTAGTTTCTGAAATAATTTTTTAAACCCAAATAAGTACTCTAATGATAATTTATCTCCTTTAAAATTTGGTTTTAAAAGCTCTACTAGCTGTAAACATCTATCTAAAAAATCTTCAACCGATGTAGATGTAGAGTTTAAGCTAAGTTCCAAAACCTTAACTAAAGACTCATCAAGATCTTCCCACTTTTTAAAAAAATCATCTTTGGTTTGAAAAACAATATTATTGGTCTTTAAATCATTGCTAATCCGTTGAAGGTCCGTGTAAAACGCTCTTTTTAAGCTAGGGTGCTCAATTAATTCTATCAAGGTTTTATAGTGTAGAACGTCTTCGTTTAAAATTCTGATTTTAAAAACAGTATCAAATAATGAAGTAAAACTAGTGCTTTTCAAAGGTAAACCCATCGTGATATTTACCTCTTCTAAAGTTTTGGGAAGTGCGTTGAGTATGGGCTGTAACAAATTTTCATCTCCCAAAACCAACGCTGTAGATTCAAGCTCCTCTGGACTTAATCTTGAGAGAATGTCCCCAACAAGTTTAGCTTGCCCAACCTGTTTTGATACTCCGTATGTGTTGATTTTTTTGGGTTCAAGAAAAGAAGAGGTAGAAGCAATTAATGGGGAGGACTGGTACATCTGCCAATTTTTTGAATAGGTTCTCATAAACATTCCGGCAGAATGCTCTTTTAATAGATATGTGTCTATATCCCAGAAAACCTCTCCTCTATTCTGCTTAACTACGTATTGAAAAATATCTTCCTCACAAGTATTGAGCGCATTGAATCCAATGAAATAAAATTGCCTATTGCTCTTAGAAACAAAGCCTTCAAGATTAGACACTGCCTCTTGGTAAGCCATACCTTGGTATGCTTTATTTTCTGCTTTAAGGACAGCTTTGAGTTCTTTATAGTAGGTAGGTAAGCATTCCCAGAATTCAATATAGTTTTGAACAAGTTCAGTTTTAACCTCAGATTTAGACCAATGCTCTATATCTTTTATAGCTTTTAAGTTACCAAAAAACTGTTCTGCATTTATCTGGTACCTATCAATTTCATTAAAGTCTTGGATAATAGACTGGCTCCAATTATAAACCTGATCTAAAGGTTCTTGCTTATTAGGGTGAGTGTACTCTTTGTAAATTTTATAAAATTCAAAAATAGATTCTAAGTTGTTGATGAGTCTTACTTCTGCTACATGTTCTATAAACTCTTCAATGCTGTGTATAGGAGGGACTAAAAAGCTTTTGTTTTGATTAAGGAACAAAGTTTTGGAAAAGGCTTGTGCAGCTCTTCTACTAGGCAGAATAAAGTGGCAATGGTCAAGAGGCTGGTCTTGAAATTTTGAAACGACACTACTGATAAAACTTTCCATAGGCTAAAAGTAAAAAAACACCTCAAATTGAGGTGTTTTTAGAAACTCATTTTTATAATTTTTTACTTTTGAAGCGTCATTTCTACTCTTCTGTTTTCTGATTTTTTGGAAGATAAAGGTTGAGTTTTACCGTAACCTTTTGTAGATAGTCTTGAACCTTCAATACCGCTTTCTACAAGGGTTTCCTTAACTGTTTTTGCTCTAGCCTCAGAAAGTTCCATATTGTATTTTGCTGTACCTATTTCATCAGTATGGCCTTCAATTACAAACTTAGTGTTAGGATAAGCTTTTAAAATTTCTACAATTTTCTTTAGCTTATCATCTGTGTTTTTGAACAAGGTTTCTTTATCAAAATCAAACCCTAAACCTCTTGCATTTACATTAAGTTCTTTTAAAACATCTTCTGATATTTCTGGGCAGCCGTTGTTAGCTTTGGTACCAGGAACATCTGGGCATAAATCATCTTTGTCTGGCACACCGTCACCATCAGCATCTGGCCAAGGACAACCGTTGTTTTCCTTAGGGCCTGCTTGGTTTGGACACTCATCAATATTGTCTGGCACACCATCTCCATCTGTATCTGGGCAACCGTCAAATTCTGGAAGACCTGCAACCTCAGGACATTTGTCTTGTGGATCTGGAATACCATCACCATCTGTATCTGGACAACCATTAAACTCAGCTAGTCCTGGAGTTTCTGGACATTCATCATCTTTATCTGGTATGCCATCACCATCTGTATCTGGACAACCATTAAATTCTGCTAGACCAGGTGTATTTGGACACTCATCAAACTTGTCATAAACGCCGTCTCCATCAGAATCTTTTCCTCCAAAAGCAAGTGTAAATCCAGCTGTATGTTGGAAATAGCTGAAATTATCATCTTCAAAAGCAGACATATATGCAGATTTAACTGTAAAGGCTATATTATCATTAATCCATAAATTAACCCCTAAACCGGTATCAAATGTAGTAGCACCATTAGTATCTAACCAATAGTAACCTACACCAATTCCTAAGAATGGGTCAACTACCTGAGATTTTAATAAATTTTTAAAGTTATATTCTACACCCGCACCTAAATTGTAGAACGTTACTCCTCTAGTGGATTCACTTCCTAATTTGGTAATTTGGTTAAGGCTACCGCCTAACCTAGCTGTAAAGCCATCTCCCACATAATGCTTTAGTTCTAAAGCAGAAACTGCAGGAATCATATTCCAATGGTCTCCAACATTAAAAAATTCACTAAACATACTACCACTTCCCATCTCGCCAGGAATGCTAGTATTATTAGTTGGGTAGAAGTCTACAGCATTTGTACCGATCATAACCGCAAATGGGTTATTTTTGTCTTGTCCTTGCATAGTTACAGCAAATAAAGTAAATGCTAGCAACAAGAGAAGAGAGTTAATTTTTTTCATTTGTCTTGATTTATTAAATTGCAATTGATTGCAAATATAACTTAAAATTGTTAAAATACTTAACTTAAATTATATTTAAGTTTTTTCCTATTTTGACAAAGGCTTGAATGGCTTTATCTAAATGTTCTTTTTCATGTGCAGCGGAGAGTTGAACTCGAATTCTTGCTTTATTTTTGGGTACAACGGGATAGAAAAATCCTATCACGTAGATGCCTTCTTCCAGCAGCATTGCAGCCATGTCTTGAGATAACTTAGCGTCATACAGCATTACTGGCACAATTGCCGATTCTCCGTCTATAATATCGAAACCAGCCTCTTTCATATGTTTTTTGAAATACGCTGTATTTTCTGTTAATTTTTTTCTTAAAGAATTATCATTTTTTAAGATTTCAAACACTTTAATGGAAGCTCCTACAATTGAAGGTGCCAAAGAATTGGAAAATAGATAAGGTCTAGACCTCTGACGTAACAGCTCAATGATTTCCTTTTTTCCTGTAGTATAGCCACCCATTGCTCCACCAAGTGCTTTTCCTAAGGTGCCAGTAATTATATCAATCCTCCCTAAGACTCCTTTTTCTTCCAACGTTCCTATGCCTTTATCTCCAATAAAACCCGTTGCGTGGCACTCATCAATCATAACCAAGGCTTCGTATGCATCGGCTAAATCACAAATCTCGTCTAGAGGGGCTACCAAGCCATCCATAGAGAAAACACCGTCTGTTACTATTAATATGTGCCTTGCCCCATCTTCTTGCGCTTGCTTGAGTTGTGCTTCAAGGTCTTGCATATCACCATTTTGATATCTATACCTAGCTGCTTTACACAATCTAACTCCATCAATTACAGAAGCATGGTTTAGAGAATCTGAAACAATAGCGTCTTCTTTGGTTAATAAGGGTTCAAAAACACCTCCATTTGCATCAAAACAAGCAGCGTAAAGAATAGTATCTTCTGTACCATAAAAACTTGCTATTTCTTCTTCAAGTTGTTTATGAATGTCTTGCGTGCCACAGATAAACCTTACGCTAGACATCCCAAAACCATGAGAGTCTAATGTATCTTTGGCAGCTTTTACAACGTCTGGATGAGAAGAAAGTCCTAAATAATTATTGGCACAAAAGTTTAAAACCTGTTTACCAGAATCTAATGTAATTTCTGCTCCTTGTGGTGAAGTAATGATTCGCTCAGTTTTGTACAGCCCATCTTGCTTTATGCCTTCAATTTCGTCTGTGAGTTGTTGTTGTAATTTATTGGAATACATAAGTTTCAATTTTATTTGCGAATTTAAACAATCTTTACATCTATAGATTCCCTAATGTAAACAAGCAGCCTCTTCTTAACATTATATTTTAAAGTAGTTAAAGCCTGTGAGTAGGTCTCTAGTTGTTGCTGGTGCTGTTCAGATGCTAATCCTGTTTTATAATCTATAATTACTGCTTCCCTGCCTCTAAGGTTGACTCGATCTGGCCTTAATATTTGGTTTTCAAAATAAATGTCTTGCTCATTCAAAACCTCATCTGTACCAGAATAAAATTCAACTAGTTGGTTGTGGGTGGTAATAGATTTGAGTTGTTTTTCATAGAAAGACTTCTGCTCTTCTTCCAGCAATCCATTTTCTATGTGCCAACTTAATGATGCTTCAATATCATTTTTATCTTTAATTCTAGAGAGAAAGGAGTGCATTAGATTACCTTCTTCTAATGCTTCTTCTAGCTCTTGACTCCACAGTTTACCCGCCGTTGTCACTAGAGACAAATTTAGCTTCGGGGATGGCGAGTGGAATACCAGCTCTTTGGTTTCTAGTGTTTGATCCTGCACTGATTTAGGCTTCGGAGGCGTAAGCTCTCCCCAGCTATAATCTATATCCACATCAATTGAACCCTTCAGAGATTTTTCAGCATAGCTCATCAACAATCCTGAAATTGTATTTAATTTGGCGACTGGACTTTTTTGGCTTCTCTTGTCTTCAGAAAGGATAAATAATTCTTCAGAAGCTCGGGTTAAGGCTACATAAAGAATATTTACGCTTTCCATCTCAAGGTTTTGCAACAAGTCCTCGTAAATATCAACGTAGTTTGGATGTTCAATATCCTTGCTTGGATGAGTGGTTAGGGCTACTGGCAGCTTAAAATTTTCAGGTAAATTTACCCATAAATGACTTCTCTGGGTGTAGTCTATTTGCTCATTAGCGTATGGGTAAATAACTACAGGGAACTGTAGGCCTTTGCTTTTATGAACGGTCATGATTTGCACAGCACCATCGTTACCAGAACTAATGATGCTTTTGGTGTTGCCTTGCTTCTCCCAAAAGCTTAAAAAAGCGCTGAGATTGGCTTCTTTTTTTAAAGTAAATTCAAAAACTTCATCTAAAAAAAACTGTAAATATGCATTGGCCCGGAGGTGAAGCTCAAAGGTGTTTATAAGATACTCTACAGCATCATAAAGAGGAAGACTGTGGAAATGATTTAAGTCAAAACCAAA
>PXBV01000226.1 GCA_003565575.1 Psychroflexus sp.
ATTCTGATACCTTTCTGTTGGCAAGCAACATAAATTCTTCTATCAATTTGTTAGCATCTTGACTGGTTTTTACATAAACGCCCTGTGGATTATTATCTGCATCCAAATGAAATTTCACTTCCACTTTATCAAAAGATATCGCGCCATTTTGCATACGTTTTTGACGCATGGTTTTGGCAAGCCTATTCAAAGTAACGAGAGCGTCTACAATGTCTGGCTGGACTTCATAGTCCTTTTTGGTTAAAGACACTGCCGCAGGAACTTTTTGGTCTTCTGAGTCGATAATGTATTGCGCCTCTTCATAAGCAAAACGTGCATCAGAATAGGTTACGGTTCTCCCAAACCATTCTTTTTTTACTTCTCCTTCTGAATTTAATTCAAACAAAGCAGAAAACGTGTACTTTTCCTCATGTGGACGTAAAGAACATGCACCATTAGACAAGACTTCTGGCAGCATAGGAACTACCCTATCTACCAAATAAATGGAAGTTGCGCGGTTATAAGCTTCTTCATCTAAAATAGTTCCAGGCTGAAGATAATGAGCCACATCTGCAATATGAATTCCTATTTCAAAATGACCATTTTCCAGTGGTTTAAAACTCAACGCATCATCAAAATCTTTGGCATCTGCTGGATCTATTGTAAAGGTTAACGTTTCCCTGAGGTCACGACGTTTTTTTATCTCTGAGGGGTGAATTTTAGTATCTATAGCATTTGCAAATTCTTCCACTTCTGGCGGAAACTGCTCTGGAAGTCCATATCCTGCTAAAATAGCATGCATTTCTGTATTATGCTCTCCTGGGACGCCAAGCACTTCTGTAATCTCTCCTTTTGGAGAATCATCTTTATCTTTCCATTGTAAAATGCGAACTTTGACTAAAAGTCCATCTTCGGCATCATGCATTTTGTCATTAGGCACAAAAATATCAGTGTACATTTTAGAATTGGCTACCACTACAAAACCAAATTTTTCTTGTTTGTGAAGAACACCTACAAAATCAGTTTTAGCTCTAGTTAAAATGGAAACCACTTCGCCTTCAGACTTGGAACGCTCACGTTTTTTAAAAACGTATACCTTCACTTCATCTCCATCTAGTGCGTGATTTAGATTTTTGTTGGAAATATAAATGTCCTGTTCCAATTCCTCCACAATCACATAGGCATCCCCTCGGGAAGTCATATCTACAAGCCCTGTATAGAAATCTTCCGTAGCATTAAACTGGAACTTTTTGTCTTCAACATGTTTCAGCTGGCCTTTGGCCGTAAGCTGTCCCAACAAGCGTATCACTTTATTTCTGGTCTTGGTATCTTCAACCTTAAGTTGATCTAGAACAGTTTTAAAATCATATACTTTCTCTGGTTTTTTTTTAAAAATGTCAAGAATTTTTTTGGAAAGGCCTCCATCCCGATCGGGTTGAGGTTGATAAGGTTTTTTACCTCTTTTCTTTTTACTCATATACAATATAATAATCTTTGATAAATGTAACATATTAATATTGGATTATGAAGTTGCTAGACTAAATCTTTGTTAAGTCTTCTGTATATAATTATTGAATGTTTTTAATGTTAAATTTTCATCATTAACACTATCATATAAGTAAAAATTGTTAATTTTTTTATAAATTTGTTACTAATTCCAATCTTATGTCCAAAACAACCAAAATCTACCTCATTTTCATTATTATCTTCTTGATTGGATTTGTAAGCATTTATCTTTATATAAAGTTTTTTTTGAATCAACAATTTTATTCAATGGATGAGGAGGCATCTTCACCTGTAAGTTTACTGGTTGGTTTACTCTAAAAAAATTATAATTTTTTCTGTTGACGTTTATTCTTTGGTAGATTATCCATAATTTTAAACAAAAAAATGAATGCTTTTATAAAGCTTGCCGTTTTTACTTATCCGCATGAATATACAATTCTGAAGCTTTTATTGGAAAAAGAAAAAATCAGGTTTTTTTTTCAAAATGAAACGGTTATAGGTGTAATTCCTTTTTACTCTAACGCCTTAGGCGGTATTTTTTTAAAAGTTCATCCAGACGATATGGAAGAGGCAAAAACTATATTGGAAGATTATAATTTTGAAAACCATCTTCATATTGTTTAATCTGTAACTCATGTATAAATGCTAATTAAAATTTATACAACCAGAACTTTTTTTAGACATTTAAAATTCAGTTGAAATTTTTTGAGTTTTAAACTTATCCACACTATATAGTAATACTATTCTTTTTTTTATAAATTTTAAAATTAACATGATGACTATATATGTTCGTGTATAACTGGAAAACTTTTATCTTTTTCTTTTTGATTTTTCAGATTTTTGATTTTTCCACAAGTTATTAGCTTTAAGTTTTAGCTTATCTCTTTGATTTTCTTAGTTATCGTATTTAGTTTTCCACAAGTTTTTGATTGACTTTTAGCAAAAATGTTTAATAACTTTTTTATAAATGTATGTGGATAACTTCGTGTGAGATGCTCAAAACATTTTTAAAATTTTATTTCTAAAATGTTTGTTAAATCAACTTTTTGTATATCTGTTTTTTTAGTTTAAAAATCCAAATTTTAATATACTTTTTTTTACTGAAGTTTTCCACAAATTTTCAAATATTGAGCTTCGTAAAATCATTCTAGACTTAAAGTTTTCCACAATTTGGTATATAATTTACAAAGTATTGATTATCAATTCATTTATACTTAATCTACTCCTTCCTAATAATTTAATGAATAAAAACTTAACTTTGTTCAAACTTTTTAAATGTAGACTTATGACAATTTCTATTGGCAATGATCATGCTGGAACTTCCTATAAAAATGCCATACAAACTTACTTGGAATCTCAAAATATTCACGTTGTAAATCACGGCACTGATACGGAGGATAGCGTAGATTATCCAGATTTTGTGCACCCTGTTGCCAAGGATGTGGAAAGTGGTCATTCGCACTTGGGTATAATTATTTGTGGTAGTGGAAATGGTGCAAATATGACTGCCAATAAGCATCAAGAAATCCGTTCTGCTTTGTGTTGGACACCAGAATTGGTTTCTCTAGCCAGACAGCATAATAATGCTAATATACTGAGTATTCCTGCTAGATTTGTCTCTTTAGATGAGGCTTTAGAATTTGTAAAGGTGTTTTTAAAAACACCTTTTGAAGGTGGTAGACACCAAAACCGCATTGATAAAATTGCATGTACCTAATTAGCTTTGAACCATCATCACAGCCATAAACAATCACAGAAGAACTTAGTTCTTTCTATCATTATCAACTTAGTGATAACTATAGCGCAGGTTGTAGGTGGGTTTATAAGTGGTAGTCTAGCTTTACTTTCAGATGCACTTCACAATTTTACTGATGTTGTGGCTCTAGTGGTGAGTTATGTAGCACACAAGTTTTCTATAAAATCTGCTACCTTCGATCGTACGTTTGGTTATAAACGAGCAGAAGTGATTGCAGCCTTTGTTAATTCCGCTAGTCTTATTATCATAGCAATTATTCTTATTAAAGAAGCTGTTTTGAGCTTTCTAAATCCTAAAGAGATTATTTCTGATCTTGTGATTTGGCTTGCCGTCTTAGCTATTGTAGGAAACGGTATAAGCGTTTTACTTTTAGCTAAAGACAAAAAAAATAATATGAATATAGAATCTGCATATCAACATTTATTTTCGGATATGTTGGGTTCTATAGCGGTTTTAGTTGGTGGTCTGTTGATGAAATTTTACGGTTATTTTTGGATTGATAGTGTCCTTACCTTTGCCATAGCTTTGTATTTAATCATTATTGGTTATCAACTCTTTAAAGAGTCGTTTACTGTACTTATGCTTTTTACTCCAAATCACATCGATGTGGATAAAATATTACAAAGGGTAAATGATCTACCTTTAGTTAAGCACATGCATCATGTGCATATTTGGCAGCTTAATGAACATGAGCTACATCTTGAAGCAGAAATCGATTTTGAAAAAGATATTACTCTATCACAGTTTGAAGACATTTTAGAATCTATTGAACGTATTTTAAAAGACGAATACGGCATTAATCATATCACTATTCAACCAGAATTCAATAAATCTGATAATAAAAATATTATAGTACAAGATTAAATGAGAAAAGAAATTTTACTTTTTAATAAGCTCTCTACCTACCAACTTTATGATATCTTACAGCTAAGATCTGAAGTATTTGTAGTTGAACAAGATTGTGTATATCAAGATATTGATGGTTATGATAACAAGGCGTTTCATGTTTTGTTTTATAACGAAGAAACTCTTGTAGCCTATTCTAGAATTTTACCTCCAGGGTCTTATTTTAAAGAATTAAGTATAGGAAGAGTTATTGTAAAAGAAACACACCGGCAAAAAAACATTGGGCATGAGCTTATGAAGTTAAGTATTGATTTTTCAAAAAACAACTATTCCCATTCTTCTATCAAAATATCAGCACAACAGTACTTAATTAAGTTTTATGAATCTCATGGTTTTTCAATCATTGGAGAAGGTTACTTAGAAGACGGAATTCCGCATATAGGCATGTTATTGAAATCTTAACTGCTACTTATTTGACTATGCAATGTCATTTTGATGATTAGATTGGTATGAAATGTAGAGCTATTTTAGCACTTTAATGGTATTAAGCCTTCCCTAAAATTGCTTTGTATTTTTCTTCATCTTTTAAAATAGTTATTCCTTGTTTGATCACTTCTCCCTTTTCTGTGTAGTAGGTATACACAGCTTCATCATAACCTAATTTCCTTAAAATCAATTCAGTAAGTAGCTTTTCTAAAGTTGCCTTTTCAGCTTCAAATGCTTTTTCTCTTTCTTCATCTAGTTTTTTCTCTAGGTTTTTTAAAGATGCATCCACAGTATGTTGAAAGCCTTCTGCCTTTGCAATTGTTTTTAATTCTCTTATTTTTTCATCCGTTTCTGTTTCAAATTTAAAGCCCCGTTCTGAGATAAATTTTTGAAATTGATTGATGATATTTATATCTAAATCAAAGTTGTCTACACTCAACTCTTGATGCGTGTTGACGTAATTCAGTGAAAAATCAAAAAGTAGATTTTCTTTAAGGAGTGCCTTTACGAGTTGGCTTTCTTTTTCTATATCCACTTCAATATCTGGTGTTATGCCACCACCATCAAAAACACTTCTTCCATTTCTAGTTTTGAATTCTTTAAACTCTCGCACCTCTTTTCGTATGCTTTTTCCATTCTGGTAGTCTAAGGCTTGAATACATCTCCCACTTGGTGTGTAATACCTAGAAATTGTGATTTTGGCTTGTGTTCCGTAATTCAATTTTTTTGGCCGTTGAACTAAACCTTTACCAAAGCTTCTACTACCTATCACAATTCCTCTGTCCAAATCTTGCAGACTTCCAGAGACAATTTCACTAGCAGAAGCTGATTTTTCATTGATTAAAACAGCTACAGGTATTTCTGTATCTATGGCTTTATTTTGAGTGGTGTAGGTTTGGTTGTATTTTTCTATTGCTGATTTTGTGAAGGTTATGGTTGTACCTTTTTCTATAAATATATTACTTACGTTTACGGCTTCAGATAATAAACCTCCCGGATTATTCCTCAAGTCCAAAATGATTTGAGTTGCTCCTTGCTCTTTCAAATTTTGTACAGCTTCTATGGTTTCTGAAGATGCAGTTCTAGAAAATTCTGACAGCACAATGTAACCCGTATTATCTTCCAATAATTTATAAAATGGCACCGCTTTATCTTTTACAATTCCTCTTTTTAAAATAATGGTTTTTTTTCCTGTTTGGCGTTTGACTTCAACCTCTACTTCTGTATCTGGAGCACCCTTTAAAAGTTCTCCTGCATCATCGTTATAATCTTCTACGCGTATATCTCCTATTCTTAGAATTTCATCACCTATTTTAAGCCCAGATAAATCTGCCGGAGACTCTTTTAATATATTCTTTATCTTGATAGATTCCTTTGTTGTAATAATATCTGCACCTATTCCTGTATAATTACCAGAGTTTTGAATTCTCGCATTTTGTATTTTTAGTTCATCCCAAAACACAGTATAAGGGTCTAGATTTTCTAGCATCGATTTTATGGCAGAATTCATCAATACCGAAGGATCTACCTCGTCCACATAATTCATATTCACTTCTTTGTACAAATTGGTAAAGATTTCAATTTGTTTCGCTATCTCAAAGAAGTCATTTTTAAAAGTCGTAAAACTATAACTACTCAAAGCCACAACAGCTGTAATTCCAAAAAGCTTTAATTTTTCCATCTGTTTTGTATTTTATCTACTTGTTTTCGCTTTCATCTTAGTTCATTTCTTCCAAAAGTTGATTTACTTTAGTTTGAATATGCTTGTAATCCATTTTTTTTTTACCAATAAATCCTATCATAATGGCATACTTTGAAGGCTTTTGGATTAGACTTGATTTATTCAACCGGTAAGCTTCTCTCAATTGTCTTTTTAGCCTTATTCTATCTACAGCTTTTTTAAAGATCCTTTTGGATACATTAACGCTCACTAAATGCTTTTCCTTATCAATCTCCACGTATTTTATAAGAATGGGATAAGCCTTTATGACTTTACCTTCTTCAAAAACGCGTTTAATGAGAGTTCTAGATTTTAATTTTTCTTTCTTTGGGTAGGTAAACTCTTTATAATCCATAAATAAAAGCAAAAGCAATACCTTATAAAGATATTGCTTTTTTTTATTAAAAAATAGTTGTCTCTAATTTAAAGCTTCTATACCAGGAAGACTTTTTCCTTCTAGCATTTCCAACATAGCTCCACCACCTGTAGATACGTAACTCATTTTAGTGTCAAAGCCAAACTTTTTTGCTGCGGAAACACTATCACCTCCACCTACAAGAGAAAAGGCTCCTTTTTCTGTAGCTGCTGCAATGGCTTTTGCTAGAGCAATGGTTCCATCTGCAAACGTATCCATTTCAAACACGCCCAAAGGTCCATTCCAAAGTATAATTCTAGATTCTTCTATCACCTTTGCAAAATTTACCCTAGTCTCTGGTCCAGCATCTAGACCCATCCAACCATCTGTAATTTGTTTTATGTTTTCTACCTTGGTTTCAGAGTTATTATCAAATTCTTGAGTGACTACACTGTCTACTGGTAAATGTATTTTTACATTCTGTTCTTCTGCTTTTTTAAGAATATCCAAAGCCATTTCCTGTAAGTCGTCTTCTACAAGAGATTCTCCTATTTGTCCACCTTGAGCTTTAATAAAGGTAAAGGCCATACCACCGCCAATGATGAGATGATCCACCTTTGGTAAAATGTTCTCAATCACAGTAAGTTTTGAAGATACTTTGGCACCTCCAAGTATTGCAGTGACAGGTTTTTCAGTTGAGTTGAGGACTTTGTCTAAACTTTCAACTTCTTTTTGAAGTAAAAACCCCATAGCTTTATCTTCAAAAAATTCAGCAACAATAGTTGTTGAAGCGTGTGCTCTATGCGCAGTACCAAAGGCATCATTTACATATATGTCTCCTAGTTTTGAAAGTTTCTCTGCAAATTCTTTATCACCCTTCTTTTCTTCGTTGTAATATCTTAGATTCTCCAGCAACAGGATTTCTCCTGGTTTTAATTCTGCCACTGCTTGTTCTGCTTTATGACCTATACAATCTTCAGCAAATTTAACTTTTACACCAAGCACATCAGAAGCTGCATTAAGAACATGCTTTAAAGAATATTTTTCTTCTCTTCCTTCAGGTCTTCCTAAGTGAGACATTAATATAGCTGAGCCACCATCTTCAAGTACTTTTATGATTGTAGGTTTTGCTCCTTCAATTCTGCTCTTATCCGCCACATTAAACTCTTTATCTATCGGAACGTTGAAATCTACCCGAATCAGTGCCTTTTTATTTTTAAAATTGAAGTCTTTAATTGTTTTCATTTTTAATTTTTTTACATAATTTCTCCAAATTTAAACATTTAATTTTTCAATTACCTTTATGCTTTATTAATTTAGCCACATGACTTTTGAAAACGTCTTAGGATTAGAACATATTAAAACCCATTTGAAGTCTACTATTGCCAATGGCAGAGTTCCACATGCTCAATTATTTGTGGGTGCTTA
>PXBV01000116.1 GCA_003565575.1 Psychroflexus sp.
CTGTATATAGCAAATAGCCGTGTTCGTGGACTTTTTTGAACTATTTGCCTGTTCATAATTTAATTTATTTCTGCTTGTTTCGGTACTTAAATCGGCTACTTGCCATATACAAGTAACGTTAGCCACAAGCTCTGAAAAGCCAACCGCACAGTCAAGCACATTTCATTTTGCTCGTGCCTCACAAAATAAAAAGAGCTTGCCTTTCCCAACGCTACTTCTGATAATACAATGAATATTTTCGTTATTATTCAATGAACTTTTACTACATTTAACACGAATTGAAAAAAGGTTTAAAATGAACCGAATTAAAGAAGTTCTAAAAGACAAAGGAATTAGTCAAACTTGGCTTGCTGAAAAAATGGAAAAGAGTTATCCGACCATTAACGAATACGCAAGAAATAAGAGACAACCGAGTCTTGAAGATTTATACAAGATAGCTGACATTTTAAATGTGAGTGTATCAGATTTACTAATTGACAACAAGAAAGAATTGAATGAATAATTTCAAAGAAAAAGCAGATAAAATTTGGGAAGTAGCAAACCTACTGCGTGGTGACTATAAACGTTCTGATTACGGAAAGGTAATTTTGCCAATGACAGTACTTAGACGATTAGATTGCGTACTTGCACCAAACAAACAGAAAGTACTTGACACCTTACCCAAAGTTGAAAAAAGTAGTGAAACGGCAAAAGACAAAGTGCTAAACGCAACCGCTGGTATGAACTTCCACAACCGTAGCAAATTTGACTTTGATAAAATTATAGCAGACCCAAATAATGTAGCTTCGAATTTGAGAAATTACATCAACGGATTTTCTACTTCGGCTCGTGAAATTATTGAATACTTCAATTTTGACGACCAAATTGATAGAATGGACGACCCAAAAGCGGACATTCTTTATCGAGTGGTAAAAGCATTTCAAGAAATTGACTTATCAGATATGAGTTCAATGGAAATGGGATATGCATTTGAACATCTGATTAGAAAATTTGCAGAGCAATCCAATGAAACTGCTGGAGAGCACTTTACACCTCGTGAAGTAATCAAACTAATGGTAAATATGTTATTTAACGAGGATAGCGAAATTCTAACTAAAGAAGGAATTGTAAAAACATTATACGACCCAGCTTGTGGAACTGGTGGAATGCTTTCTGTTGGAGAACAACACGTAAAAGAACTAAACCCAAATGCGGAACTAAAAGTATTTGGACAAGAAATAAATCCTGAATCGTATGCGATTTGTAAATCGGATATGTTGATTAAAGGACAAAACCCAAGTAACATAAAATTTGGAAACACCTTTACTGTTGATGGTTTAGAAGATGAACAATTTGATTATATGCTTTCCAATCCGCCTTTTGGTGTAGACTGGAAAAAGGCACAGAAAATCATAAAAGCAGAACACGACAACAAAGGAATGCAAGGTCGTTTTGGTGCTGGACTTCCGCGTATTAATGATGGTTCTTTATTGTTTTTACAGCATATGATTTCTAAAATGAAACCATCAGGAACTCGAATTGCAATTGTGTTTAATGGTTCACCTCTATTTTCGGGTGCTGCAGGTAGTGGTGAAAGTGAAATACGTAAATGGATTATTGAAAACGACTGGCTAGAAGCCATCGTTGCACTACCTGACCAACTGTTTTACAATACAGGAATTTCGACTTATGTGTGGTTAGTGAACAACAAAAAAGAAGAAAAAAGAAAAGGCAAAGTACAACTTATAAATGCTACAGGAACAAAAGACGAAGAACTCATTGCCGATGAAAAACTAGACATAAACCGTTTTTGGAAAAAAATGGATAAAAGTTTAGGAAGCAAACGTAAAGAAATTCCTGAAAACGGAAATACCAAAGGCATTGGTTTCGTGAGTCAAATATATGGGAATTTTGAAGAAAATGAGTTTTCTAAAATTTTACCAAACGATTATTTTGGTTATTGGCGAGTAACAGTGGAACAACCTTTAAAAGACGAAGATGGTAAAGTTGTAAAAAGCAAAGGCAAACCAAAAGCAGATAGCAAATTACGAGACTACGAAAACATTCCCTTTTTAAGAACAGAAAAAGATGGCAGTTTTGTACCTCAAACCATTGAACAGTACTTTGAAAGAGAAGTTACACCACATTTACCCGAAGCTTGGATAGATGAAAAGAAAACCAAAGTAGGTTACGAAATAAACTTTACCAAGTACTTCTACGAGTTTAAGCCACTACGCTCTTTAACCGAGATTAAAGCGGATATTTTGGCTTTAGAAAAAACATCATTAGAAAACCAACAAACTGTTCTTGACTAATGAAAACCTACGAAAAATATAAAGACAGCGGTATAGAATGGATTGGTGAGATTCCTACAGATTGGAATGTTGCACGACTAAGATACCGAGGCAAATCAATAATTGGAATTACTTACAAACCTGATGAAGTATCTGACGAAACCAATGGAACTTTAGTACTAAGGTCTTCCAATATACAAAATGGCAAACTGGACTTTAAAGACTGTGTTTATGTTGATAAAAAGATACAAGAAAGCCAACTAGTAAAAGAAGGTGACATATTGGTTTGTGCAAGAAACGGAAGTGCTCATTTAGTTGGTAAATGTGCATATATTCCTAAAGAATGGGAAAATGTCTCTTTTGGTGCTTTTATGTCAATTGTTCGTAAAGATTTAGATAAATTTTTGTTCTATTATTTCAACTCACAAGTATTCAAAGGTCAAAAGGGATTGTTTGCAACTAGCACAATAAATCAACTTACTTCAAATATGTTGAATAATCTTGACATTCCTATACCACCAACAAAAGAAGAACAAACAGCTATAGCCAAATATCTAGATATAAAAACAGCAGAAATAGACCACCTCATAGCAGAGAAAAAACAATTGGTAAAACTCTACCAAGAAGAAAAAACAGCTATCATTAACCAAGCCATAACTAAAGGCATACGCCCAGATATAAAACTAAAAGATAGTGGAATTGAATGGCTAGGAGATATTCCTGAGCATTGGGAGGTAAAGAGGTTAAGACACGTTTGTAATATTTTTGGAAGAATTGGATATAGAGGCTACAAGGTTACTGACTTAGTTCCGAAAGGACAAGGTGCAATTACTATCAGTCCATCTAATATGAAAGAGTACAATATGGACTTTCAAAAATGCACTTATTTAAGTTGGGATAAATATGAGGAATCACCTGAAATTAAAATATACAATGACGATATATTATTTGTAAAAACAGGTTCAACATATGGGAAAACTACCATAGTCAAAAGTTTGGAAGAAAAAGCAACGATTAATCCTCAAATTATTGTTCTTAAAGAAATTTCAGTAAATAATGATTTTCTGTGGTATGTTATGAAATCAGAAAACATTCAATTTCAAGTCGAACAAACTGTGGTTGGCGGTACAATACCTACAATTTCTCAAGCAAAAATCAATAATTATTCATTCCCAATACCATTAAACAAAGAAGAACAAACTGAAATCGTTCAACACATAGAAAAAGAATCTGCAATTATAGATGCAAAAATATCTAAAACAGAAAAATACATCAACCTACTTACTGAGTACAGAACTGCTTTAATTAGTGAGGTGGTAACAGGTAAAATAAAAGTAATCGATTAATAATGACACTTTGCACAGCACACATACGTCAAGCAAACGATACCGAAGAATTGGTATTCGCTACAGATAGTTGCCTTACAGGTGGTGAAAAATGGAAACACGGAATCAAATTATTTGAATTACCTAGAAAAGATTGTTTACTCTGTTTTGCAGGTGATACGTTTAGAGCTTATCCACTGGTTTTGAATATGGTTTCCTCTATTCACTTAGACAATTATTTACAATCACCTTCGGCAACACTTGAAGAGGTCTTAGAATTTTTGTCAGAACAATTTACAGAATTAGTTTCTAAAATAGTCTCGGAAATACCTGGAGAAAACATTCACGAGTTAAGAGGTTCTGCTCAATTTCTATTTGGAGGTTGGGATTGGCAACAAGGTGCAAATGGTGCATTTAGAGTTTGGAAATTGTATTACAATGAAGCTATAGAAGGTTTTGTTTTTGATGAATTAACAAACAATGGAAAACGAGTGTTTTATACTTTCATTGGTAATGCATCAATAGATGTGGTTCAAGAAGCAAAAGACAGATATAACAAACTAAGGTTTGATGAAGACAAACAAGACGATAATTTGGATATGGAACCTATCAGGATTCTTAGTGATATTTCCTTGGACAAATCAATTAGAGAAGTTGACGGCAGTTTGCAAATTGCCAAAGTGTACAAATCCAACCGAACAGAATTTTTTGGTGTGTATTGGGAATCCAGCAAAGGAATACCTTGTTTTCAAGGTCGTGAATATAATGAAATCAATAAACCGTTAGTCCGATATTTTAATCCTGACACATTTGAAATTATTGAATCTGACCTACCAGAACATTTACAGTCAATTGACGAAGAAACCTATTCAAATGATTACGAATTGGTAAGGGAATGCTATGATGAGGATGGTTATTTAAAAGATACGGTTTCAGAAAAACAAAAACACGTTTTACGCTTGGTTTTTAAAGATGTGGCATACCGCCAATTTATCAATAGCCAAAAAAGTGAACCACAAATTTAAAAGAAATGAGCATAACAACTG
This sequence comes from Psychroflexus sp., assembly GCA_003565575.1. GTDB lineage: Bacteria > Bacteroidota > Bacteroidia > Flavobacteriales > Flavobacteriaceae > Psychroflexus. The sequence continues at coordinate 4,645 of PXBV01000116.1, forward strand.
AAAATACATTTGAAACTGCGATAGAACAAGCCTTAGTTCAAAATGGTGGTTATAGCATTGGCGACCCAAACACATACAGTAAAGAACTTGGATTTTTCAAAGATGAAATCTTAGCGTTTTTACAAAGCTCACAACCTAAAAAGTGGGAGAAAATTTCTGCTATTCACGGAAAAGATACCGAAAACAGAGTTTTACAGCGATTATATAAAGAACTAGATTTAAGAGGTGCTTTAGATGTATTGCGAAAAGGATTTGTAGATTATGGAGTACGTTTTCAAATGGCATATTTTAAGCCTGCTTCGGGTCTAAATCCTGATGCTGTACAAATGTATAATAGCAATAGCTTAAAAGTATATCGTCAAATCTATTATAGCAAAAAAAATAAAAATTCGGTTGATATTGTTTTAGGTTTAAATGGTTTGCCAGTAGCAACATTAGAACTCAAAAATCAATTTACTGGTCAAAATGTAAATCACGCTAAAAAACAATATAAAGACACAAGAGACCCAAAAGAAATATTGTTTTCATTTAAAAAACGTGCTTTAGTTCACTTCTCTGTAGATTCGGACGAAGTGTATATGGCAACAAAATTAGAAGGCTCTAAAACCTTTTGGCTTCCATTCAATCAAGGCAATGGAAATGGAAAAGGAAATCCAATAAATACATCTGGCGACTATCGTACAGCTTATTTATGGAATTACATTTTACAAAAAGATAGTTGGCTTCAAATACTACAACAATTCATCCATTTACAAACCGAGGAAGTTATTTCAAACGGAAAGATTTACAAAAAGGAAAAGATGATTTTTCCTCGTTATCATCAATTGGATGCTGTTCGTGAAATAACTAATGATACTTTAGAAAATGGAGCAGGAAAAAACTATTTGGTTCAACATTCAGCAGGTTCAGGAAAAAGTAATTCTATTGCTTGGTTAGCATATCGTTTAACAAGTTTACACAATGCATCAAACGAACGTATTTTTGATTCAGTAATTGTAGTTACTGACAGACGAGTTTTAGACCAACAGTTACAAAATACTATTTATCAATTTGAACACAAACAAGGTGTAGTTCAAAAAATAGATAAAGACAGTAAACAGCTGGCAGATGCAATTAGCAATGGAACAAATATTATAATCACAACACTGCAAAAATTCCCTTATGTAATTGATAAAGTTGGTGAAATTCCAGACCGTAAATATGCTGTAATTATTGATGAGGCTCACAGTTCACAAGGTGGTGAAGCAAGTAAAAAAATGAAAGAGGTTTTAGGTGTTGTCGAAGATGAAGAAAGTACAGCACAAGAACCTTATCCAAATTATGGAGAAGGTGATGATGACGAAACTATTTTAGGACAGGATATTGTGAATAGTTGTATTGAAAAATCCGCTCAAGCAAGAGGACAACAAACAAATGTTTCATTCTTTGCTTTTACGGCAACACCAAAATATAAAACACTACAAGTTTTTGGAGCTAAAGATGATGAAGGTAAACCCAAACCTTTTCATTTATATTCTATGCGTCAAGCCATTGAGGAAGGTTTTATTTTAGATGTTTTAAAAAACTACACGACTTATGAGCTTTATTTTAAATTAACTAAAGCCATAGAAGATGACCCACAACTTAACAAAAAGAAAACTGCAAAGGCCATTGGTAAATATGTGTCTTTGCATCCACACAATTTAGCTCAAAAAACAGAAATTATAATTGAACATTTTAGGTCTATTGTTTCTAAAAAAATTGGTGGTAAAGCAAAAGCAATGGTTGTTTGTGGTTCAAGATTGCACGCCAAAAGATATTTTGAAGAGTTTAAAAAATACATCAAGGAGAAAAAATATCAGAATGAATTAAAAGTGATTGTAGCATTTTCTGGAAAGTTGAAAGATGACAATTATCCTGATGGCGTTTCAGAATCAGAATTGAATGGCTTTAAAGAAAAAGAATTACCTCAAATGTTTGAAAAAGAGGAATACAAAATTTTGATTGTAGCCGATAAATATCAAACAGGTTTTGACCAACCTTTATTACATACAATGTATGTTGACAAGAAGCTATCTGGAGTAAAAGCAGTCCAAACACTTTCAAGATTAAACAGAATGTGTGCAGGTAAAGAAGATACTTTTGTTTTAGATTTTGCGAATGACAGAGAAACTATTTTTAATTCTTTCCAGCCATATTACGAAGTAACAACAGTTACGGACGAAACAGATATTAATCATTTGTATGACTTAAAAGCTAGATTAGATAGTTTTCAAGTTTATTGGCAGGAAGAAATTGATGAATTTGCAAATGTCTACTTCCACCCTAACACGAATTTGAACAATGCTAAAAATCAAAAGTATCTGTATTCATTTACAGACCCATCTGTAGAACGTTTCAAAGAATTAGAAACAGAAGAAAAACAAGATGAATTCAAAAAATCAATTCGTTCTTGGACAAACCTATATTCGTTTTTAGCCCAAATTATGCCATTCGTAGATGCTGAATTTGAAAAATTTTATGCATTTGCCAAATTATTGCAAACACGTTTACCGAAAAAAGATTTATCAGAGACTTTCCAACTTTCTGATGAAGTAGCATTGGAATATTATCGTTTAGAAAAGATTAAAGAAGGTTCTATTGACCTTTTAAAAGGAGAAGAAGGAGAATTAAGCGGAACAACAGAAGCTGGATTAAAACGCACGAAAGAGGAAGAAGCATTATTATCTGAAATTGTTTCTGTTTTAAATGACAGATTTGGAACTGAATTTGAAGAAGCGGATAAACTATTCTTTGACCAAATAGAAGCGGAATTAATGGAAGATGAAAAGCTTCAAAAGCAGGCAAAAGCGAATAAAATGGATACGTTTAAATATGCGTTTGAGGATATGTTTATGACCAAACTAATTGGACGAATGGACCAAAATCAAGACATATTTGAGAAAATATTGGAGGATAAAATGTTTGGTGATTTGGTGAAAGAATTAATGATGAAAAAGATATACCGAAAAATGAATGAATAAGCCAACGCTCAAAGCCATACACATTTGCAATTCGCTCAAGCCAACGCTACGCCAAAAATTGCAAAAGAGAATGCCTTCTGCCAACGCTAGCAAGTTTTCGGAATAAAGCCAGTGGCTAACAATGTATATAAAAAATAGGGCGGAAAGTGCTTAAACAAAGGCTTGTATTTATTTGCAAAGTCCGCCACATTTTTAATTTATATTTTAGAAAAAAGATAAAAATAAAATGAAAAATATGGCTCAGTATAAATCCGAAAGTAAGTGCTTATCAACTGCCCTACTTTTCATATACTAGACCGTTATACACAAATTAAAAAATCTAAATTCTGGCGAATTTGGAGCTTTTTTAATTTTTAAGGAATTTTGTGTTTAAAAGTGAGTCGCTCAGCCGACAAATTTTGGGCTTACTTTCAAC
>PXBV01000277.1 GCA_003565575.1 Psychroflexus sp.
ATGGTTGGAGCTTCTGGAGCTATTTTTGGCATTTTAGCAGCTTTCGCTGTTGTTTATCCTAACTTACCACTTTATATTATATTCATACCTATACCAATAAAAGCTAAGTATTTAATCGGTGGTTATTTTTTATTAAATTTATATTCTGCAGTAACGGGAGTCACCTTACTCGGGCCGTCCAATACAGCGTATTGGGCTCATATTGGTGGTGCAGTAATCGGCTTTATAACAATGTATTATTGGAAGAAAAACGCTTTTAACGCTAATAGATGGGATTGATATGGATTGGAAACAAAAATTAACCTATAAGTACAATACAGCAGATACTTTAGAAAAGCTCATAGGTGTCAATATAGCTTTGTTTATTTTAACTTTTTTGTTGAGAACCATCGGCTTTTTGTTTCAAGTATCCACTGATTTTTTTGTGGACTGGCTAGTCTTTCCAAAAAGTTTGATAGAACTTGCTTTTAAGCCATGGACAATTTTCACCTATGCTTTCATGCATTCTGGAGTTTTCCACATTTTATCTAACATGCTTATCTTATATTTTTCTGGAAAATTTTTTCTCAATTACTTTTCTGGTAGACGCCTCTTTAACCTTTACTTACTTGGAGCATTTTTTGGTGCTTTGGTTTTCACATTAAGTTATAACCTGCTACCTGCTTTTAGTGGTACAGGACGGTCTTATTTAATAGGGGCGTCCGCATCGGTGATGGCTGTGCTTGTTGCCACTGCTACTCAAGCTCCTCATTTACAAGTAAGGCTTTTCTTTTTAGGAAATTTAAAACTTTGGTGGATTGCAGCGTTTTTGGTTATACTTGATATTGTTCAAATACCTTTGTCCAATCCTGGAGGACATCTAGCTCATCTTGGAGGTGCTGGTGTTGGTTATTTGTACATTACTCAACTGAGTAAAGGAAATGACATAGGAGCGTGGTTACAAAGTTTTACAGACTGGTTTACAAATGTTTTCAAGCCAAAAACACAAAAAAGGAACATGAAAACTGTTCATAAAAACACAAATAAAACTAGAACATCCAACTCGATTAGTAGGACAGAAAAGCAGAAAAAAATTGATAAAATTTTGGATAAAATAAGTAAAAGTGGTTATGATAGTCTTTCTAAAGAGGAAAAAGACTTTCTGTTTAAAGCTGGTAAAGATATGTAATTGAGATGAAGAGCAAATTGAATTTTTTTCAAAAAATTGTCTTTGTACTCAATGTTGTTTTTGCAATTTGCTTAGTATTGGCCTATCTCTTACCTTTTGTACCTCCTAAACTATCGGCGTTTCTTTCCATATTAAATTTAGGCTTACCTGTTTTCATCTTGATAAACATCCTATTTATTGTCTACTGGGTTTTTAGTTTAAAGCTACATTTTCTTTTATCTTTTCTCCTCGTATTGTTTGGCTATTCATATTTCAATAAAATTATAGTTTTTAATGAGGAATCAACTCATGACGTTAATTCACCTCTGAATGTGATGAGCTATAATGTACGCTTATTCAACAGATTCAATTGGATTGAAGATGATGATGTACATCATAAGATTTCAGATTTTATTGCTGAAGAACAACCTGATATCGTTGCTTTTCAAGATTTTTATAAAAAAGATGGATTTGAATTGGAGGCTTATCCATATTCTTACATAAAAATGAAAACGAATGTATCCCATATGGGTATTGCTATTTTTAGTAAACACAAAATTTTAAACAAAGGTGTTATTGATTTTCCCAAAACCCATAATAATGCTATTTATGCAGATATTCTTATAAACCAAGACACTCTAAGGATATATGCAGTTCACTTAGAATCTCTTAAAATTATTCCAGATGTGATGGAATTACAAAGAGAAAATCATCAAAAATTGATAAAAAGAGTAGGTGAGTCGTTTGTAAAACAACAAGAGCAGGTAGAAATGCTTATGGACAACTTCAAATCCACAACTTTACCCAAAATAGTCTGCATAGATATGAATAACACACCGTTTTCCTATGTGGCTAACCAACTTTTAAAACATAACCTTAAAGATGCTTTTGTTACTTCAGGTTCAGGAATAGGAAAAACGTTTAACTTTGACTTTGTACCCCTAAGAATAGACGCTATTTTCTATGAAAGCGATTTTAGAAGTGTGAATTTCAAGAACTACGATATTGAACTTTCAGATCATTTTCCAATAATGGCAAGTTTTGATCTTAACCCTTAAGATGTTGAGATTCTAAATACATTTGCGAAGATGGACCTTTGTTAAAAAGTAAATCTAAAATGCTTAAATTGGGTAAGAATCCAAATTTGGGCTTAAAGACTTGAATATAATCTTCTAGGTCTGATGCTGGTTTCCGTTTAGAGTTGATTAAGCTACGCCTGTCCTGATATTCTAAAGAGTTTAGTTCAAATTTGTCTGTAAATTTAAATTCAAAAGAAAGTCCCAAGCAGTCAAGAACAAGTTGCATACAAGCTAGGTTGAAATCCATTAAATAGGTTGCTTTATTTTCAAATAAAGGTGCAAACTCATCTTCATAAAATTCAAAAAAAGGCGAAGTTCTGTAAGCTGCTTCCAAAGACCTCCAGTGCAATCGCTGCCACTTAAAGGCATTTTCTATTTTTATATCTTTATACTTCTGGTGGGCTTTTGTTTTGTCTTCCCTGTGCTTGATGGGTATGTTCAATAGTAGTTGACCATTTGCTCCATAAATATATTGCCGTGTTCTGTAGGTCTGTTTTTGATAATTATCTTTCTTTTCAAAAATTAAGTTTGATGATTTGGCAATAACTACATATAAGTCTATAGGACCAAAATAGCAAGGATGAATAAGAGTTGTTTTCAAATGTTATTTTTTCTTTTTAATAAAATAATTATAACCTATGACCAATACGAGTCCAATTAAAAAGTAAACAAAGTAAGAGGTAGGCTTTCCTTCGCCTCCAACAGTTGTGAATAATCTATCCCATCTCACCTTATCCATAAGGCTACTTGCATTCCCATCTAAACTCATCCATACAAACACAGGTTTTCCTACTACATGATTTTGCGGCACGTAGCCCCAATATCTGCTATCTTCACTGTTGTGTCTGTTATCACCCATCATCCAATAGTAATCTTGCTTAAAGGTGTACTCGTTTATTTCAACATCATTCAGATAAACTTTGGAGCCTTTTACTTTAAGTTCGTTTTTAATGCCCATTTCTTGCCCCTCATAGACTTCTATAATCCTCCTGTAAATCGAATAACTTTTCAAATCCAGTTTCACGGTTTCCCCAGCCTTAGGAATATAGATTGGACCAAAATTATCTTTATTCCAGTTCACTTTTCCATTGTTTGGGAAGATGCCTGCTTCTGCGGTTCCTTTTGGAGTAATGATTTTTTCTATAGACTTTACGTTAGGGTGATTCTTGAATTTACTTAGATTTTCTTCAGTAATGGCGTTTACTTTATAAAGATTTTTATCTCGATTTACCCATTGTATTCCATCTGTAATTCCATAAATTTCAATTAAGCTTTTCATATTAAAACCTTGTCCCTTTCCTTCTACTAAATATGAATATTGAGGCTTGGCCCTGTCGTGTAATTGAAGTGGCGCATTGTTAACAAATAGTTTTCCATCAACAATTTTTAAGGAATCTCCAGCAACACCAACTGCACGTTTCACGTAATTTGATTTTTTATCAATAGGTTTGTCATAATGTCTTCCAGACCTGTCTCTAAACATCCTTACCGTATCTACTGGCCAATTGAATACAACAATATCATTTCTTTGCACATTTTGAAAACCAGGCAATCGCATATAAGGAAGCTGTGGAGATTTAGTATATGATTTGACACCAGCTAGAGGAATGGTATCATGAACCATAGGAAATGAAATTGCAGTTTGGGGTAGCCTAGCTCCATAGTGAAATTTACTCACAAATAAAAAATCACCTACCAACAAAGTCTTTTCTAATGATGAAGTTGGGATGGTAAAGGGTTGCATGATGTAAGTGTGGACAATCGTAGCAGCTACAACGGCAAATAATATTGAACTTACAAAATCTCCTGTTTTTGTTGTTGCCTTTAAACTTCTATCTTTAATATAGTGATGTTCTGAAACGTAATTTATGTAATAGGTATAAAAGCCAAGTGTAAATAATTCCAGCAAGGTGTCTTTAGTTGTATTTTTACCGAAGCTTCTAGCCGTTTCCACCCAAATAACGGGGAACATAATTAAATTTACAATCGGAATAAAAATCAAAAATACCCACCACCAAGGTCTGTTTATGATTTTAAATAATACAATGGCATTATATATAGGAATAGCAGCTTCCCATGCGCCTCTTCCAGCACTTTTGTATAGTTTCCAGGTTCCAAAAAAATGAACAACTTGAATAATTAGAATGAAAAGTAATATATCTGTAAACGACATTGGAATGGTGTTAAGTTGGTGTGTTAAGTTGAAGTACATCCTTCATAGTGAAGACTCCTTCACCTTGATTTAGAATCCACTCTGCAGCTATAACTGCTCCATGAGCAAAACCTTGCCTAGATTTTGCATTATGGCTAATGCTTATGGTATCTATTGGCGAATGATAACTCACATCATGAAAACCAAAAACACCTTCTTCTCGTTCTGCTTCTATACCAATAGTATTTGAGCCGTTTTTTGGAGGGTGATCCCATGCGGTGTAGCTGGTGTTTTCTATGATTTGTTCTGCCAAGCTAATAGCGGTGCCACTTGGCGAATCTTTTTTCTCTAAGTGATGAATTTCCTTTAGCCTTACATCATAGTCAGTTAAATTAGACATCATTTTTGCCAAGTAAGAATTAAGCTCAAAAAACATATTTACGCCAATACTAAAATTGGAGGCATATAAAAATTTTCCAGAATTTGACTTACAAAGCTCCTCAGCTTCTTTAAAACGATCTAGCCACCCTGTAGTTCCAGATACGATAGCTATATTTGATTTAAGGCAGCTGCTAATATTTGTAAAAGCAGCCTCTGGAACACTAAAGTCTATAGCTACTTCAGCTTTTATTAATTCTGAAAGGTCTATTTTGTTATCTGCGATATAAACGATATCGTGCCCTCTTGATAAAGCTATTTTTTCTACGGTTTTACCCATTTTACCGTAACCTAATATTGCGAGTTTCATTCAATTAAATTTAAAATTCAAAGTTAAGCCATAATCAATATTTCCACTAAGGAAATTAGGCTCAAAAACTGGTCTGATGGATAAATCTTCAGATACATCAAATTGACGTAAATGTGCATCAACATTTGCATCAACTATATTCAACAAATAAAAGGCAGCAGTTGCTAAAATTGCAAACTCTTTATTCTGTCTGAATTGTTTTTGAGCATTAATAAGTCCATTATCACTTAATATATTTTGAAATTCATCATCTTCAAAACCAGCAAGCCTACTTTTGTAAGCATCTCTATAGCGGTTATACTGTTTGTCATTTTCTAGCACAAGGTATAAGCTTGTTCCTATTCCAGCATATACCAGTGGTATTTTCCAGTAGCTTCCATTATAAGCTTGCCCCAAGCCGGGGAGTATGGCAGAATAGAAGGCAGACCTAGCTGGAGCCAACGGGTCATACAAATCTAGCTTAAAGGCATCTTTAGTAGATGTCATTTTTACTTGAAAGATGGTATCTTGTTCTTGACCAAATGAAGATAAAAAAGATCCGATGAGCACTACACTAGTGATGATGAAGTTACGAGTCACCCTGTATTAATTTTTTTATTCTTTGAAAATCCTCATCAGAAGAAAAGGGAACAATCAATTTTCCATTTCCTTTTTTATTGACTTTCAATTCAACTTTAGCACCAAAATATGAAGAAATTTGTTTGAGCGCCTTTTGTTTCTTTTCGTCTATAGTTGGGGTAGTTTTCTTATTTTTACTAGAACCCTCTTGTGTTTTCCTTACTAAAGCTTCGGTTTCTCTTACGGAGAGTTGATCCTTTAGGATATGTTCATAAATTTTTAGCTGAACTTCTGCACTTGTAATATTAATTAAAGCTCTTCCATGTCCCATACTTAAAAAGCCATCTCTCATGCCGGTTTGTATAATTGGGTCTAATTTCAATAATCTGAGATAATTGGCTATGGTAGATCTTTTTTTACCCACTCTTTCACTTAATTCTTCTTGAGTTAAGTCAATTTCATCAATAAGTCTTTGGTAAGAAAGCGCTACTTCTATGGGGTCTAAGTCTTGACGCTGAATGTTTTCAACAAGCGCCATTTCCAAAGATTCTTGGTCGTTTGCAATCCTTATGTAGGAAGGTATAGTTTCCAAGCCTAACATTTTGGAAGCTCTAAATCTGCGCTCCCCAGAAACTAGTTGATATTTGTTGAAGTCCAATTTTCTTACCGTAATGGGTTGGATCACTCCAAGCTCACGTATAGAGGAGGCAAGTTCTTTTAAAGCATCTTCACTAAAGCTACTTCGTGGCTGAAAAGGGTTTACTTCAATAGCTTCAAGACTCAGCTCAACAATACTCCCAACAACCTTATCTGCATTTTTGTCTTGTGCAGATTGGATATCATTTTCAGGATCACTCAGCAGTGCCGATAAACCTCTTCCTAGTGCTTTTTTTTTAGTTGTTTTCGCCATGAACTTAATTTGACTTTTTAATAATTTCTTCCGCTAAACTTAAGTAATTATTCGCGCCCTTGCTGGCGGCATCATATTTAATAATACTTTCACCATAACTTGGCGCTTCGCTTAAGCGCACGTTTCTTTGGATAATGGTTTCAAAAACCATGTCATTAAAGTGTTTTTTAACCTCTTCCACAACTTGATTGGATAAGCGCAATCTAGAATCATACATGGTTAATAGCAAACCTTCTATACTTAAATTTTGATTATGAATTTTTTGTACACTTTTGATGGTATTTAAAAGTTTTCCAAGACCTTCAAGGGCAAAATATTCACATTGAATTGGAATCAAAACTGAATCTGAAGCCGTTAATGCATTTAAAGTGAGTAGACCTAATGATGGTGCGCAGTCTATCAAAATGTAATCAAACTTGGATTTGATAGGCATTAAAGCGTCTTTAAGCATATATTCTCTGCGCTCCATGTCTACCAATTCCAGCTCAATGGCTACTAAGTCTATATGTGATGGAATGAGTTCAAGATTAGGAGAGTCCGTTTCTAAGATGGCTTCTTCTGCATGTTTAGTATGCTCTAGTAACTGGTATGTTCCTACCTCAATACTTTCTATATCAATACCCAACCCAGAAGTAGCATTGGCTTGAGGATCTGCGTCTATCAACAGTACTTTTTTTTCTAAAACACCTAAAGCAGCTGCCAGATTAACGGCAGTTGTAGTTTTACCTACACCTCCTTTTTGATTTGCAATTGAGATTATTTTACCCATTCAATTTGTTGATTATAATGTAAAATTACAATTAATTATTTTTTTGAAAGATACGAACTAAAAAAAGCTATAGCTTGTATGCTATTTATTTTTTCTTTTGAGCTTTTATCATTTGTTCTAGCTGGTCCCACATTTCGGGTGTCACCATTTCAAGAAGGTTAAACTGCCCAGCACCTTGAAGCCACTCACCACCATCTATGGTAATGACTTCTCCATTAATGTAGTGTGCAAAATCTGATACCATGTAGGCTGCTAGATTGGCAAGCTCTTGATGATCTCCTACCCGCTTTAATGGAACTTTTTTGGAAAGATCAAACTTTTCTTTTAGGTCACCTGGCAATAACCTATCCCAAGCTCCTTTAGTAGGAAATGGGCCAGGCGCAATGGCATTAAACCGAATTCCATATTTTGCCCATTCCACAGCAAGCGACCTTGTCATGGCTAGTACACCAGCTTTTGCAGTTGCGCTAGGAACAACAAATGCTGAGCCAGTCCAAGCGTAAGTAGTGACAATATTCAAAACGGTTTTGTTGGTTTGTTTTTTGGCTATCCAGTGTTTTCCTAGGGCTAAAGTGCAATTTTTAGAGCCTTTCAAAACAATATCTATAATAGTGTCGAAGGCGTTGGCAGACAGTCTTTCGGTTGGAGAAATGAAGTTTCCAGCTGCGTTGTTTAATAGAATATCCACTTCGCCA
>PXBV01000115.1 GCA_003565575.1 Psychroflexus sp.
AAAGTCTCCATCAATTCTGCAGCAGTTAAGAATCCTCAATTAATTTCAGACGTCGCAAAGCGATTTGGATCGCAATGTGTGGTTGTAGCCATTGATGCCAAGCAAATCAGCGGCAACTGGAAAGTACATTTGGTAGGAGGGAAGCAACCCACAGATATTGATTTATTTGACTGGGCGAAAGAAGTCCAAGACTTGGGCGCAGGAGAAATTTTGTTTACGTCTATGGATCATGACGGTACCAAAGCTGGTTTTGCTAACGAAGCTTTGGCTAAATTATCTGATGAACTTCATATTCCTATCATCGCTTCAGGTGGTGCTGGCAATATGAGGCATTTTGAAGATACTTTTAAATTAGGTAAAGCCGATGCCGCTTTGGCCGCTAGTGTGTTTCATTTTAAAGAAATAGAGATTACAGATTTAAAACACGAATTAAAATCCAACGGAATTTCAATCAGAGTATAACAGTACGAATCCTTATAATTACACTAAGTTTATTGTCACTTCGAGTCCCGAAGTTTAGGGAAGAAGTCCTTAAGCTTAGTCCATTAAAACACAACTTATGTCAATAGATTTCAACAAAAATAAAGATGGTTTAGTACCTGCAATAGTCCAAGACGTCATTACCAAAAATGTGTTGATGTTAGGCTACATGAATGAAGAAGCCTACAAAAAAACAGTAGATACAAAACTAGTTACCTTCTACAGCCGAAGTAAAAACAGATTATGGACAAAAGGCGAGGAAAGTGGAAATGTATTAAATCTCGTAGACATTAAAGTAGATTGCGATAAGGATACCTTACTAATTTATGTTCATCCTAATGGGCCTACTTGCCACACAGGAACAGACACCTGCTGGAAAGAAGATAACGAAAGTACTTTTGGGTTTTTAACTTATCTTGAAAATACTATCAAACAGCGTAAAGACGAAGCTAAACCAGAGGAAAGTTACGTTGCGAGTCTTTTTGAAAAAGGAGTCAATAAAATTGCTCAAAAAGTGGGAGAGGAGGCTGTAGAAGTGGTTATTGAAGCCAAAGATGACAATGACGAACTTTTTCTAAATGAAAGTGCAGATTTGCTTTTCCATTATTTGATTTTACTTCAGCAAAAAGGCTTTACCTTAAAAGATGTGGAAGAAATTTTGAAATTTAGAATCAAAGAATAGTAAAAACACCTGCCATTTATGCAGTACAAACGCTTTTACTATCTCATCCAACTTCAATATTTGGGGTTTCGCTACCACGGCTGGCAAAAACAGCCCGATGTGCTTACGGTGGAACACATGCTCAATAAAACTTTGAATTATGTGCTTGAAGGCAAACGTTTTAAGGTGATTGCAGCAGGAAGAACGGATGCTATGGTCTCTGTAAATCAAACCTACGCCGAGTTATTCATTTATGAAGAGGAGTTGGATCTCAACACTTTTTTAGACCTTTTTAATAAGAATCTTCCGCAGGACATCCGCTGCCTTTCTATTGAAGAAACTACTGCCAACTTCAATATCATTCAGCATCCTAAAGTAAAAGAATATCTTTATTTCTTTTGTATCAAAGAAAAAATGCATCCTTTTTGTGCGCCTTTTATGGTGAATCTTCAAGAAGACTTGGATATTGAACTCATGAAAGAAGGGGCAAAGCTCTTTGAAGGAAAACACGATTTTTTTTCATTTGCTTTTCGGCCAAATCCTGAAACCCAAACTGAGGGAAAAATTGACGTTTGTGAACTATCCGAGAATAAAATTTATACAGGTAATTTTTTCCCAGAGACTAGTTATGTGTTGAAAGTCGTTGGTGAAGGTTTTAAGCGTCAACAAATTCGATTAATGATGGGCGCATTAATTGATCTTGGAAGACACAAAATCGATTTAATGCAGCTTGCAAAAATCATCGATGGGAAAAATAAAGTAAAACTAGAACATATTGCTCAAGCCTCTGGATTGATTTTGAATTCTGTGAGTTTAAAGTCCTAAAACCATTTTTTCCTTTTGAAGAAGTAAATAAGAACTAAAATCATGACTAACATAATTCCTAACACTATAAAATAGGCAGGTTTATAGCCAAGTTCTGGCATATATTCAAAATTCATCCCATAAACTCCAGCAATAAAGGTGAGTGGAATGAAAATGGAGGACATAATGGTAAGCACTTTCATGACTTGGTTCATTTTATTACTCAGACTACCCATATAGATTTCCAATAACCCCCAAACAATCTCTCTATAAATATCCACATTTTCAGTGACTTGCAGAACATGATCATAAAGGTCTGCTATGTATGCTTTTGTAGAGGCATTATAAAGTTCGTGTTTTGATAACTTAAGCTTGTTAATGAGTTCTTTGATAGGAAATATAGCTTTTCTAATACTTAAAATTTCACGTTTCAGTAACTGAATCTCCGCCGTAGAAGCATTGTTGGCATCCAGTAAAATCCTGTCTTCCAAATCTTGGGTTTTTTCTTCTATCGTTTCAATTACATTATAATAATTATCTACTACAGCATCAATAAGCGCATAAAAGAGATAATCTGTTCCCTTTGTTCGAATTCTACCCATCTTATTATGAATACGCTCCCGAATGGAATTGAATATTGAATCTTGGGTTTGTTGAAATGAAAGGATGTATGAGTGATTAAAAATAAGTCCAAAATGATGTTTAATCAGCAGTTCTTTTTCATTATGAAACATCATTTTTAAGGCTATGAAAATATAATCCTCAAATTCGTCCAATTTAGGTCTTTGTTTGGTGTTGGCAATATCTTCAAGCACCAAAGGATGAATGTTGAGTAATTGGCCTAATTTTTCAAGCTTTTCAACATTGTGAACTCCAACAAAATTAATCCAATGCTTAAATTCGGTTTCATGTGTTATCAACTCAAGAATTTGTTCCACTGAGCAATTATTGTGGTAAATGACTTTATCTTCGTTATAGCTTATGATGTTAATGATGGTTTCTTCATAAATATCTTCGCCTATATAAGTAATTTTACCAGGAATCTGATTTTGAATTGATTTTCTTTTTCGTCTGCGATGACTTGAAGATTTCAAATGTTTTATATTCTTAGACATTATCTTTTTGAAAATATTCTAGCTGACTTTGAAGGCGTTCTTTAGTCAAATTAATAATGCGTTTATTCACTTCTGAAGCATTTTCATGGTAAAATTTATATTCTTCAATAGTAAAATGTCCCATATAAACTCCCCGAATGAGATTCTTAAATTTTGAATCTTTTTTCACTGTATTCTCAATATATTTCAATTTATCTTCACTTCCTAGCCTATGAAAAACATTTTTATACCTTGATATATAGTTTTCAAAAATAGAAAGTATAATGTCATTTTGAAATTTCGAAATAGGTCTTAAGGTTGAATTTTGAAAAGATTCTAAACCCAAAGTTGAAGCATTCACTTTGGCTTTAGGTACCTCCATGCGTATAGACAGCAGACGCTCATCTCTAGTTTCCATAATCAATTTTTTTACTAAGGTAGTTTTTTTATAATAGCAGATTTTATTTGAAATAATAAAAATTGCATTTTAAATCTTAATTTAATGACATACTAATTACAATCCACTACTTAGACTTAACCTTTTTATGCGGAATTTAATTCAGAGCAATACATTAAGAAAGTCATTGTAGCAGGTAAGAGCTAGAAAACAATTGAAAAAAAGTCATTTCAGCAATTTTGCTTTATTTAGAAAACAAAGCTTCAGCGCGTTCTAAATCACTTTTGTCATCAATTTCTGCCCAAGTTTTTGACTCTAAATTTAGAGATTGAAACTGAATTTGATTGTTCTGAATGGCCATTCCAAATGCAAGTTCATAATATACATTCAAGTGTCCATTATCTAATAAAGCTTGTAAATGAGGTACTATTATATTTTTAAAATCTTTAAAATCAAAACTATATACATTTACGGTTTTATAAAGTGACATAGAGTCCTGAGAAGGTATTGATGAGGATTTTAAAAACATCTGGTTAACTTCACCAGACGGTTTTAAACTTACTACAGTGCCATCCATAAAAGATTGATAACGGTCAACTAACATTGTATTGAGCGAATCCATGAGTGGCTTTAGGGTATGCTTTTCAAAAATTAAATCTGCTTCAAGCAATAAAAAATTGGATGAAATTTTATCAACGGTTAGGTAAAGAGAATATACGTTGTTAGTAGTTGCCCAGTCTGTATTCAAGACATAATCAATCTTTAAATCTCCATAGCTACTCCCAATTACGTTTTTAATTTGGTCATACTTATAACCAACTACAAGAATTACGTTCTCAATTTGAAGCTCATTCAATTGAGAAAGCATGCGCTTTAATAGAGTTTCTCCGTTTACTCTTACCAAACATTTTGGAAGATCATCAGTTATATTTTCGAGTCGAGAACCACGACCAGCTGCAAGAATGACCGCAGTTTTTATTGAGCTCTGCTGCATTTTAGATAGATTGTTTTAAAGTGGTTAAAAAAATTGAAAGATCTTTCACAGCTCCACCCTTAGTTTTATAAAAACAATTGTTGAGCAGCTCCTTGTAAGTCTGTTTTCGTGCGTCTGCTGTTTTTAGTTGATGATTTATTAATGAGGGAACATCTATTCCTTTTTTTAAATAATTTACATGTGGTACAATATCCATAGATTTAGGCATGCTGTGGCGCTCTTGAAAGTTGTTTTCTATCAATACAATGGGTTTTAAAGTAACTAAATATTCATAAATAACCGAAGATACATCACTTATAAGTAGGTCTGAAATTGAAAAGGCCGCATACGTATCATGAGTTAAGACATTTTGAGGTGCAGAAAAATAGACGCCAGATTGACCTTTTAATTTTGAAAGCCAATATAAAAACTGTCCGTATTTTCTGTCGTGATAATGTGGTCTTAAAATTAAATTATAATAAGGAGTTAACTCTTCTATTAAATAAGAAGCATAGGTTTTAAATGTTCCATTACCAAATTTCCAGGTTGGCGCGTAAAGTATATTGGGTTTGGAGGTGTCTCTTATACCAAGTTGTTTTTCTATTTGTTTACGAGGAAATTTATTCTGCAAATAATCATCAAACCTCAAACATCCGGTTTCAATTAAGTGATTTTGATTCCTTTGTATTTGTGTATCTAGAAGCCTTTGCTTGTTTTTTGGTCCAGAAAGAAGTAAATAATTGTAAGTGTTTAATTTTTTGATAGCAATGGGGTTGCCACCTTCATAACGTTTATCACTAGTCCCGTGTTCATAAAAACAAGTAATGGCATTTTTATAGTTTTTATCAGGATCAATTGAATTTGCAAAAAAAACCAAAACTCCTTTGAGTAAATGTTGCTCCTCCTTAGGAATCAACTTTACTTGAGGAAGTGTATTTTTTTTATGGGGATATAATTTCGAATACTGCTTCAGATAGCTTTTAAAATGCCTCAATTTTTTTGAATTGTGCACCACAAAAGTTCCACCAGTTGCTTCAAATACTGGGAAAGCATAAGCAAATTGATAAATGCTATTAGCAATAAAGTAAATATTCACTGATTTTAAAGAATTTAAAATGAATTTTTAGTTTTTAGTTCTGTTTTAATACAAGCGTCATCCATTCTGAAATCCCATTTTTTGATAGGGGTCCGCCAATTTTTGCCATAATGGTATTCTAAATAACTCTCAAATTCTTTTGGAACTAAAAATTCTTGACCATCAAAAGTATAAGTGATTTGTTCATCATAAAAATAGTCTGGACATTGTTTTATTACAGGGTTTTTATCGTCTACAGCCCAGAAATATTGATCTCCATTTTTATATTTGATAAAGATATCAACTAAACTTTCACCTTTGAAAAAGTAACATTTTCGGGTTTGAATTTTTAAAATTCGAGGCGTATTTTTATAAAGAGTCCCCATGTCTTGCTTATAGTAGCGCATTTTAGTTCTAAAGCCTTGTTGGTGAAGCAGAGACCGAATTTTTAAAAGAGATGAAGCCCATTCTGAGGTAATGGTAATATCTACATCATTATCCCAGGGTAGGAGTCGGTTTTCTCTTATAACGCCTAAAAGTGTTCCAGCTTCCAAAATATATGGAACGCCTTCATTTTTCAAAATTTGACCTAACTTGTGAAGAATTTCATAAGCTTGAATGCGTCTTTTTCCTATTAAAAGTTTGTCACCTGCCATTCCGCTTATTAGTTATCTTTTTTCAATATTATTTTAGCTTTTCGAAACCAATTTAAAGGTTTGGATTTTACTACATCCATCCCGTCATTATGAACACTTTTTAAAGCATCAAAAACTCTTGATGCAATCTTTCCATCCAAGTAAGGATTGACTTCCCTCAACATTTGGTTTCTTTGTTCCCGATTATAAGTTGGGTTATTCAGTAATAAATCTAAGGCAGCTCTCAATTCTCTGGGTTCTTGAATATTTAAACCTTTTTGAGGATTATCTAGAGTTTGATATGTGATTACAGGCTTATCAAGTCCTAAAAATTCATAAATTACACTTGATGTGTCAGAAATCATCACGTCGGCAAGATATAAATAAGGAGTAATATCACTTTCTTTGATCAAATAAATTTGATTTTGATTTTCAAACTGTTTTATAATTTCTGGGTTCATCAATTCATGAAATTTTATGTACCAAATTTCATCGTCTTTTTTTTCTTCTAAAATAGTGTCTACAAGTGCTGTTGCAGACTGCATTTTTCTACTGAAGGTTGGAGCATATAAGATAGATTTTAGTTTTGACTTTGGATGCTCACTTTTGTTTAGTGTAAATGAAAGTATGTGGTCAAATTTTGGCCAGCCCGTCTCAAAAACCTTAAAGTAACCATAACGCTTAGATAATTCTTGAAAACGCTTAGTGACATATGGACCAGATGTGAGGTAAATATCATAAAAATGTCTAATCACAAAGTGTGATTTTTTCTCAACTCCAACCCCGTGAAAGAGTTGCACTTTAGCACCAGGAATTCTGTAATCAATATAATTTTCTGATGATAAAACAAAATCAGGGTTAAATGTTTTAGTAGCTGTTACAGAATCTAAACAAAGGCTTACATCCCATTCTGTCGGAAATTTCTTGGCCACTTTTTCAGACACCAAAAATCTATAAATATCAGAAGGAGAATGACAAGCTAAAAAACGTACCAATGGTTTAATTACTGGTATTGAATATTCATTTTTTAGATAAAACAAATACTTCATAGGCTTAAAGCTGACTTAAATCTTGTTTGATGGAGTGTGTTGAAATGCCTTCTGTTCTAGGTAAATATATTATTTTACAATAATCATTAAGATCATCAAAGTGACCTTTCCAATCATCTCCCATTACTAAAATATCTACATTAAAGTCTTGTATATCTTTTTCTTTTTGATCCCAGCTCTGTTCAGGAATTACTGTATCAACCCATTGAATGGCGTTTACAATTTCAGCTCTGTGTTTAAAATTATAGTAACATTCTTTACCTTTTATTGTATTGAATTGATCTGTAGAAACACCAACTATGAGCTCATCCCCTAAGTAAGCAGCTCGTTTTAAAATTTGTAAGTGTCCATAGTGGAACAAATCAAATGTGCCATATGTGAGTACACGCGTTAGATTACTTTTTTCAATTAGCATGATGTGAATCTTTAGTTGGTTTTTAAAATTATCTTCAAACTATATGAAGTTAATAATTAAAAAAGGAGTGTAAGAACAACTCCTTTTTTAATTAAAAGTCAATAAACCTATGAGGTTTATGACTGTGGTGCTGTTATTTCAATATCAACAAAAGTTCTATTATCTCTTCCTGATCCATTGATTACAAACACACCAAGGTGGTATTCACCTTCTTTTACAGTTTCTTCTTTGCCTTGATGCATTATTGATAACGGAACATCAATTTCCATATCAATCTCATGAGTTGTGCCAGAGATTTCTTGAGTCATTTCAAAATCCCATTCTACACCACTAGCATCACCATCTTTATGAGTATGACCGTCTCCTGCGTAGTGGATGTCCACTTTGTAAGATGATAGTTCAATCTCATCGGCTAACATAGCTTTTAATAGAATTTTTCCACCTTTACTTACCACGGAGTTATCAT
>PXBV01000263.1 GCA_003565575.1 Psychroflexus sp.
CTGATGCCAATGCGTTTTTTGATAGAATAGATAACTTCAGAAAAAAACAACTCAACCATGCTTAACACTCCAAAATTATCTATTGTAGGCGCAGGACCTGGAGATCCAGACCTAATTACCTTGAAGGCCATAAAAGTCTTACAATCTGCTGATGTGGTGTTGTATGATGCCCTTGTAAATCCTTGTTTGTTGGATTATGCTCAAAATGCTGAACTCATTTTTGTTGGTAAACGTAAAGGCTGTTACAGTTATCAGCAAGAGCAAATCAATGAACTGATTATTTCTAGAGCGAAAAGTCATGGTCATGTGGTACGATTAAAAGGGGGCGATCCTTTTATTTTTGGGAGAGGAGCCGAAGAGCAAGACATTGCATCAGCTGCAGGGTTAGAAGTAGAACTCGTGCCAGGTCTATCCTCTGCACTAGCCGTTCCAGCCTATCAAAATATACCCTTAACCAAGCGTGGAAGCTCAGAAAGCTTTTGGGTGATTACGGGCACAACCAAAGGGCATACCTTGTCTGAAGATGTAAAACTTGCTGCCCAATCTTCTGCAACTGTTGTGATTTTGATGGGAATGAGTAAGCTGGGAGAAATCACATCGCTTTTTGCAAAACATAAAAAGCAAAACATCCCCGTAGCAATTATTCAAAACGGAACCACGTCCGAGGAGCGTGTTGGCATTGGTATCATTGCAAACATCGAAACTGTAGTGGAGGAACTACAGTTGTCCAATCCAGCCGTAATTGTAATTGGAGAAGTGGTAAGGCACAGAGAACAGATGATCAATTTGAAAATGGAACTTGCAAACACTTATGCCCATGTCTGAAGAAAGCAATACGTTATATCCTGTTTTTTTAAAGGTACGTAATTTGCAAATCTTGATTGTTGGTGGAGGTAATGTAGCTCTAGAAAAACTAACGTTTTTAACCAAATCCAGCCCTGATGCGGTGGTGGAAATGGTAGCTCCATTTTTTAGACCAGACACTATAGCACTTGCAAAGCAATACAATGTAAAGCTTACAAAGAAACGCTTTAGACGCTCTATGCTGAAGAAGCGACATGTGGTAATTGCTACCACCGATAGCCCGAAAGTCAACAAACGTATATACCAGCAGGCGAGAAAGCGATTTTTGCTGTGTAACATAGCCGATGTCCCTGAACTATGCGATTTCTACATGGGTGGCATCGTTACCAAGGGCAATGTGAAAATAGCCATTTCAACCAATGGAAAATCGCCTACAACCGCTAAGCGTCTACGTCAGTTTTTTGAAGATGTAATACCTGATCATATTGATGATTTAGTCAAAAATTTAAATGAATATAGAAAAACAATAAAAGGAGATTTTGAAGAAAAGGTTGAAGCTCTAAATGAATTTACCAAAGGTTTAGTGAGCAAAAAATAAACATTAAAGCAATTGTTTTCAAAAAAAAATAAAAAATGATAAAGACAGATATTTTAATTATAGGAGCAGGTCCAACGGGTTTATTTACAGTGTTTGAGGCTGGATTATTGAAGCTCAAATGCCATATTATTGATGCATTAGCACAGCCAGGAGGGCAATTGGCTGAAATTTATCCCAAAAAACCCATTTACGATATACCTGGTTTTCCTGAAGTGATGGCAGGACAGCTTGTGGACAATCTGCTTGAGCAAGGCAAGCAATTTCAGCCGGGTTTCACTTTGGGAGAGCGTGCAGAAACGATTGATAAACAAGAG
Source organism: Psychroflexus sp. (assembly GCA_003565575.1). Classification (GTDB taxonomy): domain Bacteria; phylum Bacteroidota; class Bacteroidia; order Flavobacteriales; family Flavobacteriaceae; genus Psychroflexus. The sequence continues at coordinate 1,717 of PXBV01000263.1, forward strand.
GATGGTAGTTTCATAGTTACCACCAATAAAGGTACTCAACACCATACGCCAGTAGTAGCTATTGCTGGTGGTTTGGGTAGTTTTGAGCCACGAAAGCCACTCATACCAAATATTCATCAATTTGAAGATAAAGGCGTGGCTTACATGATACGAAACCCTGAAGATTATAGAGATAAAAGCGTAGTGATAGCTGGAGGTGGGGACTCCGCTTTAGATTGGAGTATCTTTTTGGCCGATATTGCCAAAGAAGTGACTTTGGTGCACCGAAGAAACGAATTTAGAGGCGCATTAGATTCAGTAGAAAAAGTAAAAGAATTAAAATTATTAGGAAAAATCAACTTAATGACTCCTGCAGAAGTTGTAGGTTTAAGTGGAGTAGACCAGGTTGAAAATGTCATTATCAAAAAAGAAGGAGAAGAGTTTTCTCTAGAAGCCGATTCGTTTATTCCTTTGTTTGGATTATCCCCAAAATTAGGGCCTATCGCCAACTGGGGCATTGAAATTGAAAAAAATGCCATCAAAGTAGACAATACCTTAGACTACCAAACCAACATCCCTGGCATTTTTGCTATTGGTGATGTGAACACGTATCCTGGTAAATTAAAATTGATTCTTTGTGGGTTCCATGAGGCAACCATGATGTGCCAATCGGCTTACAAAATCATAAATCCAGGTAAGCGTTATGTGATGAAATACACCACAGTAAGTGGAATCGATGGCTTCGATGGAACCCGCAAAGAAGCCGAAAAGGCGGTTGTGCGTGCTATTGATGCCTAAGTATACGAAAAATTTAATTAGCTGTGAATCGGCCACGCTATACTAGCGTGGTTGATTTGTTTTTAGCCCCAGCAGACTTAGGTTCCCATTGCTGTTACGACAACACGTCGGCTTCCACCATGATTGCGATGCTCACATAAATAAATACCTTGCCATGTCCCCAAATTTAAGCGACCGTTACTTATGGGAATGCTTACCGAAAAGCCCAAAGTTGCTGCTTTAAGGTGTGCTGGCATATCGTCGGGGCCTTCCATGGTGTGTGTGTAATAGGGCGCTCGCTCGGGTACCGACTGATTAAAATGACTTTCAAAATCTGCTCTTACATCCGGATCTGCATTTTCATTTAAGGTTAAGGAGGCGGAGGTGTGCTTTATAAATATATGACACACTCCAACATCAATTTTGCTAAGGTCTTGGCTTACCGCATTTAAAATTTCGTCTGTAATCAAATGAAACCCACGACGACGCGCCCGTAGTTGAATCTCTTTTTGAAATGTATGCATATTTGTATCAGTTCTAAAGTAATGAGCTTAAATGTAAGCTTTTTAGCTAATTTAACAATAGTTGTAGGGATTGATGGTTTACGCCTTTGCTTTGAATTTCTTTGCTATATTTACATTTAATAAGGCCTAAAAACTAGTACCTAAAATACACTAATTATTGATTAGAAATATAATTTAAAAACAATATAAATCTATAAGTTGTATTTATTTGTTGAATTCAAGCAGTATTAAAAGAACCCTTTCTATTAATTAATCTGTATAATCTAACATAATAATGAAATTGACATTAAAAATATTTTCATTCGGTATATTATTTATCATGTTCAATTCCTGTGATAAGGATGACGAACCAAGGCCAAATGAACAAATAGTAGTATTTGGTACAAACGACTATATTGAATATCAAAAAGGAAATTTACCATTGGTTATTTCAGTCTCCCATGGTGGAGGCTTAGAGCCTGCTTCCGTTCCTGATAGGTCATGTAACAATCCTGTATATGCTACTGATGTTAACACTATAGAAACTGCGCTGGAGATTAAAAAGGAACTCTTTGCTTTAACAGGATGTTATCCTCACCTTATTATTTCTCATCTAAAAAGAAGCAAATTAGATCCAAATCGAAATTTAGCTGATGGTGCATGTGGTAATCAAGACGCAATGTCGGCATGGCAAGAGTTTCATGATTTCATTGATACCGCTAGGAATACAGCAAATGAGGAACATAATAACAATTCATTCTTTATTGATTTGCATGGACACGGAAATCCCATTCAAAGGATTGAACTTGGTTATTTGTTATATGATGACGAACTTGAGTTGACAGATACTACCCTTAATACTACAGAATATATTAATTACAGTTCGATAAGAAGTTTGGTCTCAACCAATGAAAATAATTATTCTCATGCGCAATTATTGAGAGGATCTTATGCATTGGGCACGTTATTATCCAATAAAAACTACCCAGCAGTGCCTAGTCAAGAAATTCCTTTTCCAGGGACTGATTCAAATTATTTCAGCGGTGGATATATTACTGCAAATCATACTAGTTATGACCCAACAGTTCGTATAAATGGACTGCAGATGGAACTTAATTTTACAGAGCTTAGAGATACTCCTGCTAATAGAACTAAGTTTGCAAATGCTTTCGCTACAATCATAACTGAATATATGGAAACACATTTTAATTTGAGCTTAAACACATGTGATCCTCTTTAAATGATCGAATAATTATGATTTTTATAGTAACCATTTAAAAACATTCCTAAGAAATATTTACTTATACTTTACGGTGTAACATTGTGATGTAAAAAAATAAAAACGCAGGCTTTGAGTGTTTTCCCTGTTATCCTTACACTACCCCTTACTGATTTTGTGTTGTGACAAAACACTTTATGAGCTTAGCATTACTGACTTAGAATCCCAAGTTTTAGTATCAGAGGGATCAAGCACGGTAGCCTAAGATGATCAAACGTCGATCGGTAAAGAGAACTTCATCATCGAGGTAAACATCACTATCACAGAAAACATAGCTTTCATTGAAGAAAACAGTAGTCAGCCCAATAGACCAAAGTTGGTGTAGGCTGACGTCATTCCCTGTGAAGATTATATATCGATCAATACAAATAAAATAGAAACCATAAAAGTTGAATTTATCGATATTGAAAATAATAATAAACGCCTGGATGTTACCAACCAGATGCAAATTTTAGGCGCTCAGCAATCGCTTTCAGAATTTATATCAGAAACTCATGGAAATTTTGTGGGTTCCAGTTTCAATTTTCAGAAACATCAGGAATACCCAATATCATAGACTATAAAATTAAGGCCAGCCTATATTATGATAGCAAAATTAGCAGCAATGGAGTAGGGGTGAACTTAAAGCCGGTTTAAGCATTTGAAAGCTTATAGAGTTCCTAATCAAAAGGCTCAACTAATATCTGTTTTCATGATTAAAACCGATTGATTTACTAATTTTTATACCTCAAGAGATTCAAATTAAATCAAATTAAAAAGCCTCTAAGATCAAGACCTGTATAGAACTCTCCATAAAAAAAATATTTCAACATAAAAAAGCAGCAAAACACTAAAGTTTTGCTATCAGAAAGAAGCTTTATAAAAATAAAGCTTATCCAAACTGAATGACTTTTAAAAGAAATCATGCAGCAAGCTGAAGGTCAATTTAGCCATTGGAGTACTTGATTTACATTGAGTTAAATATAAATAGTATAAACTTTTTTATTTAATTAGAATTCGGAAACACATACAAAACACTGATTTATAGTGATTTGTTATTTAATTGAAACAACTTTTACCTGAAAACCAAAATGACCGCAACTCAACCCCCCATCAACGACTTCTTAAAAGCACAGAATGTACAATTTATCATTCCTATGTATCAGTGTAATTAGGACTGGACAAATATCGAGTGTAACAGGCTATTACGAGATATTTTAGAAGAGAGTTATTCCAGACCCTGCCTACCAAAGGCACGACAGGCAAGCGCGGAGGGTTAGATATCTTTGGCGTAACATGATGCAAATACAACTACCAGAACTGGGGTTCTGGTGTCTAAAATTAATAAACACTCGATCAAGCGAGCTTTTGACCACGGCAGGATTAGATATCCTGATAGAGTTCACTGCTGGAAATACAAAATCACTGCTATCGCAGTACTGTTTTTTTGTTTTTATACAGCACTTACAAAAGCTAAAGACTTTTGACGTTTGTCTAAAAACAAAAACCACACTTGAAAAGTGTGGTTTTGTGCTTTTCGTGACCGCGGCAGGATTCAAACCTGCAACCCTCAGAGCCGAAATCTGATATTCTATTCAGTTGAACTACGCGGCCGATTTATTAATTTACTGCAAGATTACGGAAAAATAAGGCTTATCCCAAATGCGCTTTTACAATTTTTGAAATTGTTTTTCCATCGGCTTTACCGGCTAAGCGGCCAGAGGCCAACCCCATCACTTTACCCATATCCTTCATGCTACTAGCCCCTGTTTCCTTAATAATCGATTGGACTTCTGCCGCAATATCCTCCTCACTCAACTGCTCTGGCAAAAACTGTTCAATAATTTTAGCCTCAGCCAACTCCGCATCTGCCAAATCCTGTCTATTCTGTTCCACGTACAAGTCAGCACTATCCTTGCGTTGCTTTACAAGCTTTTGGACCAATTTCAACTCTTCAGCCTCACTCATCGCTTCCTTAGAGCCACTAGACGTTTTAGCCTTCAAGATTTCACTTTTTATAGACCGTAAAGACGCTAAAGCTACACTATCTTTAGCCTTCATAGCTTCTTTCATTTTAGTCATTACCTCTTGTTCCAATGCCATAATACAAATGTTTTGCGCAAATATAACTAAATATAACTATACCGCTCTTTCAAAAGCTTTACATTCAATGTAACCAAAGTTACTGCCTTAAGCCATTTGCTGCTCTACATTTGCACCGATAAAATTTATAACACACTCATGGAATTTATTGAACTCTTAGGTTTTTTTGGAGCACTCGTTATAGGAGTAGTACTCGGGTTAATTGGTGGAGGAGGCTCCATACTTACCGTACCCGTTCTTGTATATCTGCTTATGGAAGACCCTGTAACCGCTACTGCTTACTCCCTTTTTGTAGTTGGTACCGCTTCCTTGGTTGGTGCCGTTCGCAATATGCAAAAAAAACTTGTTGATGTCAAAACCGCCACCGTATTTGCCATTCCCGCCTTTATAGCCGTCTATCTCACTAGAAAATACGCTGTCCCCGCTATTCCCGACTCTCTATTTACAGTAGGCAGTTTTGAGGTTACCAAAAACATAGGTATCATGCTCTTTTTCGCCCTTATTATGCTTTTGGCATCCTATTCTATGATTGTAGATAAGAAAAAGAAACTTCAAGAAATAGAAGGCGAGGTACAATACAACTACCCACTCATCCTTCTAGAAGGCATCGTTGTAGGCTTCATTACAGGGCTAGTAGGAGCAGGAGGAGGATTCCTCATCATCCCCGCCCTTGTTTTGTTGGCCAAACTCCCTATGAAAAAAGCAGTAGCCACCTCCCTGTTAATCATCGCCGTAAAATCACTCATTGGGTTTTTGGGAGACGTTCAAAACATAGACATTGACTGGACGTTTCTGGGCATCTTCACAGGCCTTTCCGTTGCAGGTATATTCTTTGGTATTTGGTTAAATAAATTTATAGAAGGCGCCAAACTCAAAAAAGGTTTTGGGTACTTTGTGCTCATTATGGGAATCTATATCGTGTTTAAAGAATTCACGCACTAGCAATTATAGTTAGGAGCTATTTCCCGCTATCCATTACAAGTCCTCAGGAGTGAGCTAGTAAAACCCAAAGGCGCAAAAGAGCTCGTGCTGGTCGCTTTTTGTCGCCTAGGTTTTACAAAGCCCACACCTTCCGGTCTTTTCATTACTATCGGGGCTAGGGAAGTCAGTTAAAAGTTTATAAAGTTTGAAAGTTCGTAAAGCAATAGCAAAGCGGTTGTCCCGCGTATGCGGAATTCGTAAAGTTCATAAGGTTTGAAAGTTCGTAAAGCAATAGCAAAGCGGTTGTCCCGCGTTTGCGGGATTCGTAAAGTTCATAAAGTTTGAAAGTTCGTAAAGCAATAGCAAAGCGGTTGTCCCGTGTTTGCGGGATTCGTAAAGTTCATAAGGTTTGAAAGTTCGTAAAGCAATAGCAAAGCGGTTGTCCCGCGTATGCGGAATTCGTAAAGTTCACTTTCTACTTTCTACTTTCTACTTTCTACTTTCTACTTTCAACATTCCGTCCGTCGTTGTCTTTGCTCATCAGCTCATCAGCTCATCAGCTAAACAAATCAACGGTTTATCGAGGGCAGCCCCCGGAACCCACTCTTTACGTGGGAACGGCACCTTTAAACATGGAGGCATGAAAAATGAGCTTGCAGTTGAAAATCCCTGACGATGTGGTTCAGGCAATCCGTTTGCCGGAAAAGAGAATAGAACGGGAACTGCTGATCGAATTGTCTCTCGCTCTGTATTCTCAGGGTTGCCTGTCGTTTGGCAAGGC
>PXBV01000331.1 GCA_003565575.1 Psychroflexus sp.
CATCTTAACCAACTTCTAGACAAAGAAATAGCTTTTTATTTTGTAGAGTATGAATGTTTAGGCTGCCATAAAAACAAAAAAATTTTTAGACAAGGATTTTGTTATGATTGTTTTCAAAACCTTCCAAATGCTGGTGAATGGATAATGCATCCAGAATTGAGTAAAGCGCATTTAGGAGAAGAAGATAGAGACTTGAATTATGAGAAGAAAGTACAACTTCAGCCCCACATTGTATACCTAGCCAATTCTAGTAACTTAAAGGTAGGTGTTACCAGGAAAACTCAAGTTCCTACGCGTTGGATAGACCAGGGAGCACATGAAGCTATAGCCATAGTAGAGACTCCAAATCGGTACCTAGCAGGGATTACAGAGGTAGCTTTAAAAAAACATGTTGCAGACAAAACCAATTGGCGGACAATGTTAAAAAATGAAATTGAGGATAAAAACTTGGTTGAGGAACGTGAAAAAATCAAAGAATTCATCCCAGAAGAAGCCATGTCATATTATCTACCTAACAGCGAAGAATTTTCAATTCATTTTCCTGTTTTGGAATATCCCAAAAAATTAAAAAGCTTGAATTTGGAAAAAAATAACACATTCAAAGGAAGGCTTAAAGGAATAAAAGGTCAATACCTTATTTTTGAAAATGATATTGTTTTTAATGTAAGAAATAGCGAAGGTTATGTGGTGGACTTTGAAATACTATAAAACAAAAATACCCTGCCACAATATACGTAACAGGGTGTATGATTAAGCTATAAAGTCATTACATGTTTTCCTTCTCTCTTAAAGACTGGATGTACTGAGCTTTCTTAAGATTTTGTCTTTTTAGTACAGACTTTTTCGTGAATTGCTTTTTGTCACGAAGAGTTTGAAGAACTTTAGTGTCTCTAAACTTACGTTTTAAACGCTTAAGAGCTCTTTCAATTTTTTCACCATCTTTTACTTTGACTACTAACATATAATGATTAATTATTTACTGTTGACTTAAAATTTTTGAATTGCAAATATAGATAAATCTTTGAAAAACAATAAATGCAAAATGAATTAATTTTAAAATAGTTTTATAGTCTGATTCTATAGAAAATAATTTGAATATTAGACCATAAAAATTATATTTTTGGGACTCGCACACAGCACAATCTCTAAATTTACCCTATGTGAAATATGAGTGATTCAAAATATCAAAAGTTAAATCTCATTAAGCATTAGTTATATATTGAATACGAAAATAGAAATGCAAAAACTTTACGTGTTGATTTTTTTTATGCTTATTCAATCGAATAATTTTCTATGGTCTCAAGAGGCTAAAACTCCAAAGCAACCTACAGTTATTGGACTAAATTTAAACTATGCTTCTCTTTTGAGACATTCTCAAAATTTACAAGAGTTAGATAAGTCCTTTCCAGTAGGATTAGGTCTTGAATGGAGCAAAATGCTGCTCAATCAAGAAGCATGGGAATTTTGCAATTGTATGCCAAGAGTTGGTGCGGAATTATCGATTTGGAGTTGGGACAATCCAGATATTTTAGGTAATGGTATACTTGCTATGGGCTTTGTAGAGCCTTATTTCAGAACCCACAAAGCTTTAAATATTGTGTTTAGAACTGGTCTTGGAGGCGCTTATCTTTCTCAACCTTATGATGAAAGCACCAACCCCTTAAATTTATCATACAGCACAGATTTAAGTTTTGCAATTATGGTCGGTGCTGGGGTAAATTACAGGCTTTCAGACCAGTGGAATCTTGGCGTGTTGCTAAATTACAGTCACACCTCAAATGGTGGAGTAAAATCCCCAAACAAAGGACTTAATTTTCCGAGTATTAACTTTAGAGTACTTAAAAGTTTAAATCCAATCCAGTTTCCGAGTTACGAAAAGGTTGAAAACAGAAAGCCGCCTGAGTTGACATCAAGACTCTCTTTAACTCATTTTTCGAGTTGGAATGACATTAGTATAGATGAGCGTGTAAATTTCTATGTGTTTGGAATTGAAGGAAAATATAGTCGCTGGGTTGGAAGAAAAAGTGCTCTATCCGTAGCCACTGAAGTCATTTTTGATTATTCAAGAAAAGAAGAAATCAAATTAGAACAAACCAATAGTAATTTTGTACAAGCTGGTGTACTTGTAGGGCATGAATTTTGGCTTGGAAAAGTTACCTTTAGTCAACAAATAGGTGCTTATTACTATGCAGACTATACTACACTAGACGATGTTTACCAAAGGTATGGACTCACCTACAACTTCAATAGACGCTTTTTTGCTGGCATTAATTTAAAAGCCCACAGACATGTTGCCGATTTTTTTGATTTTAGAATAGGTTACCAATTTAAATAACTTAAATCAGTATTTGAATTGAATTTCTTTCACATCAAAAGACTCCAGCCTGTCTTCCTCAAATTCAACAATAAGTTTACCATACTTGTCCACACCTCTAGTTAAGCCTTGAACTAATTTACCAGATGGTAATTGAAACATACTTACTTTTTTATATTTAAACAAGGAGCTGTAATATTCTGACATGACCTTAGCATAAGAGGAAGAATTAAAAGCAGTAGGGATTGTTTCAAACTCAACTAAAATGCTAGTCAATAATTCATCAAGATCATAAGTCTTATTACTAAGAAGTTTTAAGGATGAAGCTTTTGGCAAGTTATCAAAAGAGGTTTGATTTACGTTTAAACCAATACCAACAATACTGCTGAAGCTAGACGAACTTGACAGCATATTTTCAATTAAAATTCCACCAATTTTGAATTGACGTGACAAGATGTCGTTTGGCCATTTTATGCTTAAATCTGGAATCTGATAAGAAGCTAATACCTTTTTAATAGCCAAAGCTACAAGAGCGCTTAGTTTAAAAGTCTGAGTAGATGCAAACTGTAAACCGGGCATATTCACGCTAAAAGTAAGGTTACATCCAGCTTTGCTCTGCCACACTGTAGCTCGTTGACCTCTACCTTCAGTTTGATTTTTAGCAACAATACAAATCATATCCGTTTTTGAATTAGATTTTAAATAGTCCTTTAAAAATACATTAGTAGAACTTGTGGCATTAACTTTGACAACTTTCATAGTAAGGTTAGATATCGAATAATCTTTTGTTAACTGACGTAAAAAAAGGGATTAAAAACCTATTTTTGCGTTAAAATTAAAAGTTTTTAATGAGTACAAAGAAAGAGCAAATTGATCAATTAATTACTTACGTAATTCAAGGAATTGAAGACGTAAAGGGAAATGAAATTGAAATTATAGACTTAAGAGATATAGAGAATACGGTATGTGACTATTTTATTGTATGTTCTGGAAATTCCAACACTCAAGTAGATGCCATAGAAAGCTCTGTAAGAAAAGCAGTGAGTAAAGCCTTACAAGATAAGCCTTGGCATGTGGAAGGTCAAGAGAACTCAGAGTGGATTCTTATGGATTATGTAGACGTTGTGGTTCATATTTTTCAAAAACACATCAGAGAATATTACGATATCGAAAGTCTATGGGGTGATGCAAAAATCACCTCTATAAAATCTAATTATTAAAATAATAGAACGTTATAATGGCTAATAAAGCAACACAGAAAAAAAAATCTAATCAAGATCCTAAAAAGCCAAAATTTAATTCATACTGGATTTATATAGGTATTATTGTCATATTTTTTGGAGTTCAGTTTTTTGGTGGCAACAACTTCAATCAGCCTGAGAAAACAAGCCCAGCACAATTTGAAAGTTTTCTAAGAAATGGAGATGTTGATAAAGTCAATATCATAAAAAACTCAAGGATTGCAGAAATATTTTTAACAAGTGAAGCAAAATCCAAACCTGAACATAGGAATACGGATAAAGACCAAGTTTTTCCTTCTTCTGGTAGTCCAGACTATTCATTTGAGTTTGGTGATTTACAGAATTTTGAAAACACGATTGATAAAATCAAGAAAGAACAGAATCTAGACACGAGTGTTTACTATGAAACCCGCTCTAATTACTTTAGTGAAATATTAATCGGTCTGCTTCCTATCATACTTATAGTTGGTATTTGGATATTTATCATGCGTAGAATGAGCCGTGGAGGTAGCGGAGGTCCAGGTGGACAATTGTTCAATATTGGAAAATCCAAAGCAAAACTATTTGATGAAAAAAAAGACATCAAAACATCATTTAAAGACGTTGCAGGTCTTGAAGGTGCTAAAGACGAGGTACAAGAAATAGTTGATTTTTTGAAACACCCTGATAAGTACACTAATCTTGGCGGGAAAATACCAAAAGGCGCATTACTAGTAGGTCCTCCTGGTACAGGTAAAACATTATTAGCAAAAGCAGTTGCAGGTGAGGCAGGTGTTCCCTTTTTCTCATTATCTGGATCAGATTTTGTAGAAATGTTTGTAGGAGTGGGTGCGTCTCGAGTAAGAGACTTATTTAAACAAGCAAAAGACAAATCACCTTCCATTATTTTCATTGATGAAATAGATGCCATAGGAAGGTCCAGAGGTAAAGGAAACATGTCTGGCTCCAATGATGAACGTGAAAACACCCTTAACCAACTTCTCACAGAAATGGATGGATTTGGTACCAATACCAACGTAATTGTAATTGCAGCCACCAACCGTGCGGATGTCTTGGATAAAGCCTTAATGAGAGCAGGAAGGTTTGACCGACAAATTTATGTGGACTTACCCGATGTTCGAGAAAGAGAAGAGATTTTTGAAGTCCACCTAAAACCTTTAAAGAAGGTTGCAGATGAGCTTGAAACAGAGTTTTTAGCAAAACAAACTCCTGGTTTTTCTGGGGCAGATATTGCAAATTTATGTAATGAAGCAGCATTAATTGCGGCTAGAAACAATAGCAAAGCTGTTGGGAAACAAGACTTCCTTGATGCCGTAGATAGAATTGTAGGCGGTCTTGAAAAGAAAAACAAAATCATGTCTGTAGAAGAAAAGCGTGCCATTGCTTTTCATGAAGCTGGACACGCAACTGTAAGCTGGATGCTAGAATATGCCGCACCTCTAGTAAAAGTAACTATTGTGCCTAGAGGTCAATCTTTAGGAGCAGCATGGTACTTACCTGAAGAACGACAAATTGTAAGAACTGAGCAAATCCTAGATGAGATGTGTGCTACCATGGGTGGTAGAGCTGCAGAAAAGGTTATTTTTAATAAAATTTCAACTGGAGCGTTAAGTGACCTTGAAAAAGTGACTAAGCAAGCTAAGGCAATGGTCACAGTTTATGGACTTAATGATAAAATTGGGAATTTAACTTATTACGATTCATCAGGCCAATCAGATTATAATTTCACAAAACCTTATAGTGACAAAACTTCTGAGCTAATCGACGAAGAAATTTCAAAAATCATTGAAGAACAGTACCAAAGAGCGATTAGAATTCTTGAAGACAATAAAGACAAATTAACTGAACTTGCTGAATTGCTTTTAGAAAAAGAAGTGATATTTAAGGATAACCTTATTGAAATTTTTGGTGAGCGTCCGTTTAAAAAGCCTGAAATGATTGGAGATCAAAAGAAAAAGGCAAAAGAAGAAAAGGCAAAGTCGTCTGATACTCCAGTGGATACTGATGAAAAAGAGAACACCAAAAACACAGAAGTTTCCGATGCTGAAGACAATTCAAATTCAGACGAAGATTCTAAAAAAGATGACAAAATTGAAAGTAAATCTTAAAGTGTAGTTAATATGCGTTAAGGTTTACTGTCTTATACTTGGATTTTATATTAAAACCACCTTTTGAATTTAAGGTGGTTTTTTTGGCTTAAATCTAAAATTTTATCTTGCTAGAACTACTTTTTCAACTCCATTAACTCCTCATTGACTATTATACTTCTTCAATAGAGCTAAATTGATATTTTCGTATATAATACTCTTTACTTTTAGCTTTACAGAGAAATTAAAATTGGAAACAAAGAAATATGAATGAGCAATCTAGAAAGCCTTTTTGAATCAATTTCGTTTCGATTTTGTTGATAGATAATTCAAGGTTTGCATTGCAAAAACCGTAAGTAATACTACATAGACGAGTTTTAATGTTTTGTTCTGATGGTAATATCAAAACTAAAGTACTCATAACGTTTTTGTTTTTATGTCAATATGAGGTAAATATAAAAAGGCTAGAAGTTGAATTTTCTAGCCTTTAAATTCTGTGATTAGGAAGTTGTTATTGAACTTCTCTATTTTTAACATATTTTTCTAGCCATTGGTCTTGTTCCCAAAGCATATGCATAATGCTTTCCTTGGCTGCGTAACCGTGGCTTTCTTTAGGAAGCATTACCAATCTAGTAGGAGCGCCAAGTCCTTTTAAAGCATTGAAATAACGCTCACTTTGCATGGGATAAGTTCCAGAATTATTATCGGCTTGACCGTGAATTAGCAATAAAGGCGTCTTCATTTTATGAGCGTTCATAAAAGGCGACATGGTATTGTAAAGACTTGGGGCTTCCCAATAATTTCGCTCTTCAGCTTGAAAACCAAATGGTGTAAGCGTTCTGTTGTAAGCACCACTTCTTGCTATACCTGCAGCAAATAAATTGGAGTGCGAAAGTAAATTGGCTGTCATAAAAGCGCCATAACTATGGCCACCAACAGCAACTTTGTTTCTATCGATATAGCCCATATTATCTACGGCATCAATGGCAGCTTTTGCATTGGCAACCAACTGTTCTACAAAAGTATCGTTTGGCTCTTCTTCTCCAGCGCCAATTATTGGAAAAGCAGCTCTATCTAATACTACGTATCCTCTATTCACCCAATACACTGGTGAACCGTAAGACAGATAGGTGAAATCTTTACTACTAGAAGTGATCTGAGAAGCCGTGTTTTTATCCTTGTATTCTCTTGGGTAAGCCCACATGATCATAGGGTATTGTTTACCTTCTTCATAATCTACAGGCAAGTATAAAGTTCCAGAAAGCTCTAAACCATCTTCCCTATCGTAAGTGATTATTTCTTTATGAACGTTTTTGATAGCTTCAAAAGGATTCTTGAAGTCTGTAATTTGTTCTAGCTTCCCTTTCTTGTAATTTCTGAAATAATAATTTGGAAATTCATTGCTGCTTTCTAGGCGTGTGAGTATAACTCCTTTTTTAACATCGATTACATTCACGAAGGATTCTACATAATCTGATTCTTCTACCTGAAAAACGCGCTTAGTTTGTTTAGAAGAAAGGTCGTATTCATCTACAAAAGGGAACTTACCTTGGTCTGAGTAGCCATCGCCAGTCAGTATTAATTTTCCATTTGCGATTTCCAAAACAGAAGATCCATATTTATTTTTGGTCATTACGAAACTACCTGGATCATCGTAAGTATTCTGATAATTTCTTTCATTAAAAAGCACGTGTGCTTTGTCGGGTTGAGATGGATTGAAAATGCTTGTTCTTGAAGTCCGAGTGTTTCTCCAATACTGGTTTAATACAGCAGTCTTGTCATTTCCCCAAGTAATCCCTGAAAAACGCAATTCGGTTTTAGCGAGTTCACTCGAGTTTCCATTAAATGGTGCCTCCAACTGGTAAACAGCATCCCTAAATTCAACATCTTTGTTGGCATCGCCTTCATCAAGTGCTTCTACCCAGACTAATGTAGCAGGATGGTCGTTTCTCCATGTCATTCTTCTAGGCCCTTCTCGGGTCGACATAAAACCTTTAGGCTGTTCTTCAATAAGAGGAATATCAGCAAAATTATGCACCAAATCACCATCAGATGAATAAATGTCATAAGACGTAGGAAATCTTCCATAAGTAACAATATAAGAAAACGGTTTTTTAATTTCAGAAAGCATGATATAATTCCCGTCTGGTGAAAAAGAAATTCTACTGTACATACCAGAAGATTTCCACAGGCTTTTATTTCCATCTAAATCTACTTTATGGATATTGGAGGTCGCAAGGATTTCAAAGTTAAATTCGTCATCTTTGTTAGATAATAAATCTTGGTAGGTTCTGTTTTGAGCTTCAGTTCCAGCTTCGTTAACAGAAACGGTTGGTCCTGTAGGAACTTTTAATTCGGTTTTGATTAAGTC
>PXBV01000164.1 GCA_003565575.1 Psychroflexus sp.
CAGAATTAGGAAGAACAGCCCAGTTGAAAGATGAATTTGATAAAAGAGGCGTGAAAGTAATCGCACTCAGTGTTGACCCTATAGGAGATCATCACGAATGGATCAAAGACATTAACGAAACACAAAATACAACAGTTAATTTTCCAATTATTGCCGATGAAGACAGAAAAGTAGCGGAGCTTTATGACATGATTCATCCTAATACTTCAGAAAAAGCTACAGTGCGTTCAGTTTTTGTGATTGGACCTGATAAGAAAATCAAACTCACTTTAACTTATCCACCTTCTACAGGTAGGAACTTCAATGAATTGTTAAGAGTGATTGACAGCTTACAGTTGACAGCAAATCACAAACTGGCAACTCCAGCCGATTGGAAACAAGGCGATGATGCCATTATTTCTCCATCGGTTAGCGATGAGGAAGCTAAGGATAAATTTCCTGGGTTCAAGACGATTAAACCTTATTTGAGAACAACACCAAGCAAATAGTTTTGCGTTTAAAAATGTAATAAAAAGCTCTCTATCGATAGGTAGGGAGTTTTTATTTTGGTAAAAACCCTCCATCTTCGTCTAAGTGAACACCTTTGTAAAGCCTATCGTAATAGTAAGATTCCCAGAAGATAGTTTTTGTCATATTATTAAAAAAATGAGTCACCTCCTTTTCGTAGCGTTCAAGGATAAGGTGGTCATCATTTCCCATCACAAGTCTCACGTAATTATTTCCACTTACAAAAAATAAAAAAGGAATTCCTAAAAAACCTCTTGAAGATTCAATATAAAAGGCTCCACCCTTAAGTTTTCCTTTGTACTGTTTTTGAAATTTTATACCCTTATGATCATAATACAATTCAAGTGTTTTTTCATCTAAAAATCTTAAGTTCACATATTCAATGGCAGATGGGATATATATATCCAGAAATTGATCAATACCTTTTAGTGGCTCAGACATGGAAGGACTATCATAAGAGTTGATAAGATAAATGCCCTCTAGCAAAGCAAGTTGTCCTTTATAAATCTTAACTGCATCACTTGGAAGTTTTCTAGATCCACATGCACTAATCAGAAATAAAGGGCTCAATACTAGAAGAAATTTATAATTTTTCATCCAATTCAATTAAAACATAAAATCTTAGTATGACATCAACAACTTAATTTCTTGTTTAAAAATTATCTCTTTCAAGCTTTTTGAAGGGATTGCGCAACGTCTTGAACTTCATCCAAAACTCTTAATAAATTCTCACCCCATAACTTTTCACTTTCTTCTTCTGTATAACCTCTCTTTACTAATTCTATGGTTACATTTAGAGTTTCAGAAGCATCCTGCCAACCGTCAACACCGCCACCGCCGTCAAAGTCTGAGCTAATCCCAACGTGATCTATGCCAATTAAATCTACCATATAGTCTATATGGTCTACATAATCTGAAACTGAAACTGGAGTTACACGTTCTTTAAGGGATTCAATGTCATCTACAGCAAGAGCACGCAAATTTTGAAACTCTGAATAATATGAATTTCTCGCTTCATTGCTCATTGCTCTTACGCTATCTCTGGATAGCATATTAAAACCTATCTCATCAGCTTTAGCTTTATAAATTTCATTACTAGCTTCAGAAAAGGCTTTATGCTTGTCTGTATTGACATAAGCGCTAAAGGCAACGGTTTGAACTACGCCACCGTGTTCTTTGAACAACAATAAAAGTTCATCATCTAGATTTCTGCTGTGATCACAAATTGCCCGAGCAGAAGAGTGCGAAGCAATTAATGGAGCTTTTGAGAGCTCAAACATCTGTTTGATAGCTTCTTTTGATGGATGCGACACATCAATCATAATTCCTAACCTATTCATTTCTGCAATAACGTCTTTTCCCATTTCACTTAGTCCATCATGTAGAAATACATCATCTTGTTCTCCTGTATTAGAATCGCTTAAATGGCTATGACCTTGGTGAGCTAAAGACATATATCTGGCTCCAAGATTGTAAAATTTTTCTACATTTTCAATATCCTCTCCAACAGGATATCCATTTTCAATCCCAATCATAGCTACCATTTTACCTTCTTTTCGTAGTTGCCTAACCTCATCAGAAGTGGTGGCAAGTCCAATCTCATCTGGTGCAAAATCATTCACCAATTCATGAATAGCGTCAAATTTATCCATTGCATTTTCATAAGCCTTTTCAAATCCTTCTTCATTTAACTCACCTTGTCCCGTATAAACAATAAACCAAGCTACGTCTAGACCTCCAGCCTTCATCTTTGGTAATGTTACTTGATTACTCAAGTCCATGGTATAATTTCTGTCTTCAGTAAAGTTTTTGACATTGATGTCTACATGAGTATCTATAGTAGTAACCTTTTCATGTATTCTTTTGGCTTTCTCTAGAAGTTCATCATTGTTTTTTTGTTGTGAGCAAGCTATGCATGTGATTACTCCAAGCCCAAGGCAAAGTTGTTTTAGGTTCATTTTTTGAAAATTTTGAAGATTAGAGTCGAAAAATACTAAAATTAATACTGAATTTGATGAATTCCATAAAAATAAACAAGCGAGATGTCCATTTAGAGAGAAGTTTTCATTAAAAAGCTTTTTTGTATTTTAGCCAATTATTAAAACGATAACTAATGAATAAAAATACGGTATTAGCTTGGGCTACCTTCATCATGATAATTGTTGGACTTGGACTCATTGCTTTAGGAGCTTTTAGGTACAATGAAGTAGCTGGCTGGGGTTTTGCTTCTGTAGGAATTGGTTTCTTTGCAATAGCTTGGGTGTTTAATGCTTTGAAAGGTAGAGTTTAATTAAAAATTTAAATGAATGGCAGACGATAAAAAAGTAATATTCTCCATGTCTGGAGTGTCTAAGACCTATCCAGGGGAAGATAAGCCTGTATTGAAAAACATTTACCTTAGTTTTTTCTATGGTGCAAAAATTGGTATTCTAGGTCTGAATGGTTCTGGAAAATCTACATTGATGAAAATTATTGCAGGACATGAGAAAAACTACCAAGGCGATGTGGTGTTTTCACAAGATTATTCTGTGGGATATTTAGAACAAGAGCCTGAACTAGACCAACAAAAAACGGTACTTGATGTGGTGAAAGAGGGCGTTTCTGATGTGGTGGCTATCTTAGATGAATATAACAAAATCAATGATGATTTTGGACTTCCCGAAGTCTATGAAGATGCAGATAAAATGCAAAAATTGATGGATAGACAAGCCATCTTACAAGATAAAATTGATGCCACTAATGCTTGGGAACTAGATAACAAGCTTGAAGTAGCTATGGATGCACTGAGGACTCCACCATCTAATCAAAAAATAGAAAGCCTTTCTGGTGGTGAGAAACGAAGAGTTGCTTTATGTAGACTTTTGCTTCAAGAACCCGATGTGCTTTTACTTGATGAACCTACCAACCACCTAGATGCTGAGTCTGTTCACTGGTTAGAACATCATCTACAACAGTATAAAGGAACGGTCATTGCAGTAACTCATGATAGGTATTTTCTTGATAATGTTGCTGGTTGGATTTTGGAACTTGATAGAGGCGAAGGTATTCCTTGGAAAGGTAATTACTCATCATGGCTTGACCAGAAATCAAAACGTATGGCTCAAGAACAAAAACAAGCTAGTAAACGTCAAAAAACCTTGGAGCGCGAACTTGAATGGGTGAGAATGGCTCCAAAAGGTAGACAGTCCAAACAAAAAGCGAGACTGAATAATTATGATAAATTGATGAGTCAAGATCAAGACAAGCTTGACGAAAAACTTGAAATCTATATCCCTAACGGCCCGCGACTAGGAACCAATGTCATTGATGCCAAAGGTGTAAGCAAAGCTTTTGATGAGAAATTGCTGTATGAAAATTTGAATTTTAACTTACCACAAGCAGGAATAGTTGGCGTCATAGGCCCTAATGGTGCAGGAAAGACCACCATTTTTAAAATGATTATGGGCGAAATTGAGCCAGATAAGGGAGAATTTATAGTTGGGGATACAGCCAAAATAGCTTACGTAGATCAAGCTCATTCCAATATAGATCCTGATAAGTCCATTTGGGAAAACTTTAGTGACGGCCAAGATTTGGTAATGATGGGTGGTAAAAAAGTAAATTCTAGAGCATACTTAAGCCGGTTTAATTTTAACGGTAGTGAGCAAAACAAGAAAGTTAATAAACTTTCTGGGGGTGAGCGTAACCGCTTGCATCTAGCTATGACCTTAAAAGAAGAAGGAAATGTTTTACTTCTAGATGAACCAACCAATGATTTGGATGTTAATACACTTCGGGCACTAGAGGAAGGTCTAGAAAACTTTGCTGGATGTGCGGTTGTTATTTCACACGATAGGTGGTTTTTAGATAGAATTTGTACACACATCTTAGCCTTTGAAGGTAATTCTGAAGTTTATTTCTTTGAAGGAAGCTTTAGTGATTACGAAGAAAATAAGAAAAAACGCTTAGGCGGCGATACTATGCCAAAACGAATAAAATACAAAAAATTAGTTAGATAACAATTTTCAAAAGCTCTCATGTCAATGGGAGCTTTTTTCTTTAAACACTTAAATTTTAGTTGCTTTCAAAACTTTATTTCCTTCAAGTGTTTTAGCAAAAATTAAATAATCACTTTTACCGCCTGTTTTACAATTCAATTTTTTCTGAATAGCTTCGGTAGAAATTTTCATGTTTTTACTCATCAAATTTACAAATTTACCTTTGTATTCTTTTTTTAATTGCTTGAAGTGAATAGAACTTTTAGCTTCAACTACAAAGCTCTTCCCAGGAAAGTTATTTACTACTACGTCTGAAGTGTATAGGTTGGTATGCTTTTCCAGTTTTTTCAGATTGTATTTATTAGCAAAATAATCATAAAAACCAGACTTCATTATGCTTGAATTAAATTCATAAAGATAAGCTTTACATTCTGAAAGTGCTACGTCTTTGTGTTCTGAAGCAATATCTTTTACTTCTTGAAGTGTGTATATGTTTTGAGAGTCATAATTAAAAAGTTTTATGCTTCTACTATTATTAGTTCTCCAATCTATAATCCAAAGTAACTCTTTAACTTCATTTTTGATTGAAATCACGTGTAATTCTTTGATGCCACAAAGTTCCTTATAACCCATCTCTATATCATACATTGGAGACGTTTTAATCATCAAATTGTAAGATGTATTTTTCAACAATTCTTGATGTTCCAATACATTTGGTGATGAATCTTGAAGCAAAAACACCTTTTTATTTTGATTTCTTCTGGAAGGATCTATATATATCCAATCGTATTTGAAATCATTTTGCGCTAAATATTCAATGGAATTTACTTGTAAACACTTGATGTTTTCAGAAGCCAAACTATTGAAGTTGTATTTAGCAATTTCGAAGAGATCTTCATTGGATTCGGTATATGTAAGTTGAGGGATTTTTTTTGACAAATAAAAGTCATCCACACCGAAGCCACCTGTTAAATCAATCAAATATTTTCCAGAAATAAATTGAGATTTATGATGAGCTGTAATTTCTGAGGATGTTTGTTCTAAATTGAGTTTTGGGGGATAAATGATATTTTTATTTTTAAACCAAGTAGGTAATTTTTTTTTGGCTTTATTTCGTCCGATAATTTGATCAACTAAGTACTGAATATTAATAGTTTCAAACGGACTTCCTTTTAAAATAAGTTTTGGAATAGAAGTATTCAAATTATCCTCAATAAATTGAATAACTTCTTGATTTTGAAGTGCTTTAAATTTATCTTCGGATTTCATAAAGTGCAATTCCTAATGTTTGAGCCACGTTTAAACTTGAGTTGTTTCCAAACATATTGACGTGAAAAACTTGATCTAAATCTTCAAGGATAGTTTCAGAAATGCCTAAACTTTCATTACCAAGGACTAAAAGTACTTCATCGGTCTTATTGCCATTCCACTTGTTGATATCCAGACTATCACTAGTAATTTCTAGCCCAACTTTTGTACCTTTAAAATTTTTGAAAACAGTTTTATAATCATTGTAAAATAAAAAATTTATTTGTTGTTGAGTGGATCTTGAAGTTCTTTTAAAACGGTTACTTTCTAGATCGCTTTGGTTGGAGGAGTGAATCCATAGAGTTCTTACTCCGAAGGCTTCTGCATTCCTAAAGATACTCCCTAGATTGGCTGGACTATTCACACGTTCTAACAGAATGTCTACTAGAGTTAAAGGTTTAGCATCATAGTTAATCTCGTGATGTTTTAGTTGTCTTTTTTCCATGTTTATTGGCTAAACGCATAGGTTAAGATATTAACTCCCATCTTTAGTGCTTCTAACCTTATTTCTTCAGGGTCTCCATGAACTGACTGGTCTTCCCAACCATTTCCTAAATCGCTCTCATACGTAAACAGCAGCATGAGTCTTCCATTATCGTCTTCAATCCCAAAGGCTTCAGCTGGTTTGCCATCATGCTCATGAATTTTAGGCAAACCGTTTTCAAATTGAAATTTAGATTCAAAAATAGGGTGTGAATTGGGTAGCTTTACAAGTTCTTTATCTGGGAATACTTTTTTAATGGCTTCTTCAAAATAAGGTCTTAGGCCATAATTATCATCGGCATGTAAAAAGCCACCGCTTAAGAGGTAATTTCTCATGTTCAACGCTGCTTTATCAGAAAAATATATATTTCCATGCCCTGTTAGATGTACAAATGCGTACTTAAATAATTCTGGATCTTCTGGTTTTACCTCCATTATAGCTGGGTTTAGCTTACTACCTGTCACTTGATTTACAAATTTTACCAAGTTGGGAAGAGAAGTTGGGTTGCTGTACCAGTCTCCGCCGCCATCGTAATGCAGTAAGGCTATATCTTGCGCCTTTGTGAAGCTAAAATTTAAGACTAAAAGTAAACTCAATATCCATTTCATAAATCAGGTATTAAATTGGCTGTATGGCAGGCTACAATACCTGCAGTTTCTGTTCGTAATCTAGAATTTGATAATGACACCGCTTTAAATCCTTTTTTAAGAGCAAGATCAATTTCAGAAGTAGAGAAGTCACCTTCTGGCCCAATTAAGATTAAATTATGTGACCCTATCAATTGAGAGAGCTTTTCTTTTGGCTGATCTTCACAATGAGCAATGCATTTGCTGAACTTTGATTTAACTGCATTATCAGGGCTTGGAGTTGTTGGAGTACTTACAAAATCAGAAAATGAAGTTAAGTCGTTTAATTTTGGTAAAAAAGGACTAAGGCTCTGCTTCATTGCGGCCTGCAATACTTTTTGATAGCGTTCTAATTTTATGATTCGGCGTTCACTGTGTTCACAAAGCAGTGGAGTGATTTCTTGTATGCCTATCTCTGTTGCTTTCTCAAGAAACCATTCAAATCTATCATTAGCTTTGGTAGGTGCTATCGCGATATGGAGATAGCTGATTGAAGGTGTTTTTTCTTGAATGTTTGTGACTGCCAAAACACAATTTTTGGGATGAGCATTTATTAAAACTCCATTTGCTAGCAAACCTTTACCGTTGGTCAATACTAGCTCATCTCCTGCTTGCTTTCTTAAAACTTTTACGATATGTCGACTTTCCACAGCATTGATGGAAATGCTGGTAGATGAAAATGTAAAATTGGGTTCCAAGAAAAGTTGCATAATTTTTTAAGTAAAAATATTATTTTGATCTTTTTTACTCGCTATTTTTATTGAATCGAGTTAAAAATTCGCTTTTTCGTATTAAATAGCATATCTGGCTACAGAAGCTGTACTCAAATCTGCAAATTTCTGCTCTTTAAACTTCAGATAACCTACGATTCCAATCATGGCGGCATTATCTGTACAGTACTCAAATTTTGGAATATGCACTTTCCATTGACCAGACGCTTCCATAGCTCTTAAGGCATTTCGTATTCCTGAATTTGCAGAAACACCACCGCCAATTGCCACTTCATTAATTCCAGTTTGTTTTACCGCCTTTTTAAGCTTAGACATCAGGATCTCAACTACCTTTCTTTGAAAAGAAGCAGATA
>PXBV01000347.1 GCA_003565575.1 Psychroflexus sp.
AAGACTAGGATAGATTTGCCTTTCTCAGCATTATCAATCAATGATTGTAACTAGCCCGCAAACAATTTGCTACCCTAGCTTTAATGATTTAACTGTTTAAAAATACAAAGATATGAGCCCGCAAGTGGTAGCAAATTAGAGGAACAGCTGTAGCAGAGCGACCTTAAGGGAGCTCCTGCAACAGCTTGTGATCTCTTTTTGCTGCCATGCGGACTAGAAGCGGACAGCCTGCAAAACGCCATTGATGTTTTTTCTAGAAACTAATCATCTATTAAGATGGTTGTGTAACTTTGTATTACTAATTAATAACTTGATGTATGGTAACTAGAAATTTATTTTGTGTGCTTTCAGTTGTGTTTTGTTCTTTTTCGTTTTATGGGCAAAGTGTGTCTGGAACGCTTAAAAACAGCGACGGAACTAGTGTGGTTTTGTATGGATATAAGAATTTTGAAACTTATGCGATTGATAGTACTGTGACTGCTGAGGGTGGTGAGTTTGAGCTAAATTTTAAGGCTAAAGATTATGGAATGGGCTACTTGCAGCCAGCGGAGGGTAAGCCTTTGGTTTTGATTCTTGCAGATGAGAAGGTTGTCCTTGAAGGGGAGGCGGTAAATCTTCTGGAGTCTGTAGAGTTGGCGGAGGGCAGTCAAAATATGGCGTTTTTGAAATTTGGGAAAGAGCATCCTAAACGTGAAAATGCTTTAAGTGCTTGGCGTTATTTAAATCAACTTTACACTGATGATACTACATTTTCTGACCAATCTACCCCTAGGGATGCGATTGGTGCTGAAATGAAGCGTTTGAAAGAGGAGGATGAGGGATTTATCACGTCACTTCCTGAGGATAGTTATGTGCGTTGGTTTTTGCCCTTAAGGCGTCTCCTTGGAAGTGTGGCCTCTGTGGCGCAGTATAAGCCAGAGGCTATTCCAGAAACTCGAGAGGGATTACGGGCTATAGATTATACAGATGAGCGTTTATACAAAAGTGGCTTGTTAAAAGAAGCAGTGGAAAATCACATTTGGTTTATTGAAAACAGCAGCGGTAGTTTGGATGAGGTGTTTGCTGATTTGAACAGGTCTATTGATATTGTATTGGATCAACTTAAAGAGGATAACGTTAAATTTAATTTGATTACTCAGCGGTTTTTTGAGGTTTTGGAGAAACGCAGTTTGTTCACCTCGAGTGAGTATTTATCTAAGCGCTTGCTTGAAGGTGATTGTGGTTGCTTAAACCCAATGTTTGAAAAACAATTACAAAAATATGGAAAAATGGCTCAAGGGGCTACGGCTCCAGATATTGAATTTAGCGAGTTTACGTATTTTCCGGAAGGTGTTAAGGCTAAGGCCTTAAGCGAGATTGAGGCCGATTATTATTTGGTGGTGTTTGCAGCGGGATGGTGTCCTCATTGTAATGAAGCTTTACCAAAAGTAGCGGAGTATTATCCAGAATTAAAAGCTAAAAACATTGAGGTAGTGCTAGTTTCTCTAGATGAGTCTGCTCAAGACTTTGCTAATTTTGCTGCGCCCTTCCCATTTATAAGTACAACCGATTATCAAAAATGGGAAAGCCTTCCAGCTCAAGATTATCAGGTGTTTAGTACGCCAAGTTATTTTATGCTGGATCATAAACGGACCATCCTCCAAAAGCTGTCTTCTGTGGAACATCTAAAATCTTGGGTGGAGTACAGAATAGCAGATTAGTTGATAATGGTGTAGTGTTAAGAGAGATTATTTTGTTATATGCTTGATGGAATGCATTTTATTGTTTTATAAATTTAAATGTATTTCCATCTCCAACTTTTATGAAGTATATACCTTCGATCAAATTTTGAATATCTATCCTTTCTTGATTAGTGGTGTTTCCATGTTTAACACCTGCTCCGTTGAAGTTCCATATGTTATATTTTTCTTTTTTTCTTAATCCTGAAACATGGATATACTCTTTTGATGGATTAGGGTATAATTTCAAATGAGTATTTGTTTCCAAATCAGTCGTCATACCAAGTGTAGCAGTGGTAAGGTCAAGTGTGCTTTCCTTTTGTACATTATAATCTCCTAAAGTTCTTTCGTCATCAAGGGGCATGCCATCAAATTTTAGTATTTGATCTTCTATGGGAATTCCTTTTTTGTCTTGAATTTTTGCTTTCACATTTTTTATGGTAGTGTTGGATTCAACATCAAGCGTTATGGTGGTTTCACCTTGCATTTTAATAAATATTTGCATTACTGAAATATTCAATGATAAAAAGACCATAAAAATTAAAGAGTGATTTTGTCCCATCTGATTATCTTTTTTAAAATATGTTTTGATTCAATTACGGTTATCTTTAGTACAAGTGCTACCTGATGAGAATGAGCTTTTTGTTCTACTGGCAACAGGCAGTCTAAACTTTTATTTTTTATAAAAGTACACAAAGTTAGGGAGTAAACTTAAAATCCTTCATTTTCCTATTATATCAGTAAGGGGATTGTTTTAAATTACTATCATACGGTCTGTTTTTTTGCAGTTCTATTTAAATATTTAGTTGACCTCCAAGATCATTTTGAACGATATTTTATAAGGTTTTACTATCAAGTTACCTTCGTTGTTTTTAATTTAATGAACCTTTAAAATTTTTACAAAGCAACTATCAGTGATTGTTTATCTACACATTCAAATCAATTCACTTTCAAAAATAGAGGTAGCCACTTCGAGTTTCAGTGTTTTACGGACAATTTAGTTTTAACTTTTATAGTATCTTGTGGTCTATATTATAACGCGAAAATCCTATAACAGTCCATTATGCAGTATTAGGATTTCAATTTAAATCTTAAAATATGTCAATATTTTTTAAATCAACTTTAGTTTGTGTTCTGTTTTCAACTTTAGTTTGGAGTACTCAGTCTCAAGAAACACTTCTGGAAGACCTAGAAGAAATAGCCATTGTAGAACATAAAGTCATGATGCCCATGCGCGATGGTATTAGGCTGGCGACTGATATTTATCGCCCTAAAGCGGAAGGAACCTATCCTATTATTTTTTCTAGGACACCTTATAACTTCAATACATGGATAGATGGAAAACGCAATTGGCGCCAAGCCAAAACGGCGTATGAATATGTTAAAAAAGGCTATGTATATGTGATTCAAAATGAAAGAGGACGTTACTTTTCTGAAGGTGAATGGGACATTCTAGGCATGCCGCTTACAGATGCTTACGATGCATTTGAGTGGATGAAAAATCAATCCTGGTCCAATGGTAAAATAGGCACCCTAGGTTGCTCTTCCACCGCAGAATGGCAAATGGCAGCTTCTGCACTAGACCATCCATCTCACGCCGCTATGGTGCCACAAGGGTTTGGCGCTGGAGTTGGCACTGTAGGAGATATTTATGAGCAAGGCAATTGGTACCGCGGCGGTGTGGAACAAATGTTATTTTTTTCATGGCTTTATGGTGTTGAGCACGATAAATTCAAACCCAGAATTCCAGAGGGTGCTACTCAAGAGGATTTGATACGTCTATCTAGATTTTACGATATGGGGCCTAAAAATCCGCCTGTAGATATGTCAGAAGCTTTAACGCATTTGCCTATTCAAGATATTTTAAAAAACATGAACGGCAAGCAAGAGATTTTTGATAAAATGATTCGCAGAAAGCCCAACGACCCTGCTTGGTTTGAAGGTGGCTTATACCACGATGACATGGAAATTGGTGCGCCTAGCTTTTGGTTCACCTCTTGGTACGATGTGTCCATAACGCCCAATCTTGCTTTATTTAACCACGTAAGGACCAATTCTAATGATGACTTTATAAAAGACAATCAATACTTAGTGATAGCTCCAACTTTGCACTGTGCTTACACGAGAGCTACAGAAAACACCATTGTAGGAGAAAGAAGCGTTGGAGATGCACGCTTAAATTATGATGAACAAATCACCAAGTGGTTTGACCTATGGTTGAAGGAAGCAACCAATGACTTCAAAGAAACAACCCCAAGAGTGCAATACTTTACGATGGGAAGTAACAAGTGGCAAAGTTCTGAAACTTGGCCACCTGAAAACGTAAGCATGCAAACCTTTTACTTGCATAGCCAAGGCAAAGCCAATAGCCGATTTGGAGATGGACAGTTAACTAAAACAAAACCCTTAGCAGAAGCAGCAGATGCATTTGTTTACGACCCCATGTCACCTGTTCCTTCTTATGGAGGTAATGTATGCTGTACAGGCAATGCCGTGAAAGGTGGAGCATTTGACCAAAAAGAGATGGAAGCCAGAAAAGATATTTTGGTTTACACTACTGATGTCTTAAAAGAAGATACCGAGGTGAGCGGATTTATAGAAGCCGCTCTTTATGTATCTTCAGACGTGAAAGATACTGATTTTACGCTAAAACTCATCGATGTGTATCCCGATGGAAGCGCATACAATTTAGACGAAACTATTCAGCGTGTCCGCTACAGAGAGGGTTATGATAAAGAAGTGTTTATGGAAGAAGGAGAAGTGTACAAAGTGGACTTAACTCCACTATCTACCAGCAATACATTCAAAAAAGGACATCGCATACGTATAGAAGTATCGAGTAGCAACTTCCCAAGATTTGCAAGAAACTTGAATACCGGTGGAGACAACTACGATGAAGATGAAGGTGTTATAGCAAACAATAAAGTTCACCATTCTAAGAAATACCCTTCTCACATTAAATTACCCATCGCCAAAAAATAAAAAAATCAAATGTTAGACTTTAAAATTATGAATGTATTGTATTTTAAAAAGACGTGTCTATTTATTCTATTCATAGGTTGGAGTACATCAAATTATGCCCAAAAAAAGATTTTAGATCATTCCGATTATGAGCTTTGGAACACCATCCAAAGTCCAGTGATTTCTGGGGATGGTGAATATGTTATGTATAGCCTAGAACAAGGTGAAAAAGACCAATTTTTAAAGCTTAAAACCAAAAAAGCTAAAGAGGTTTTTGAACACGAGCGAGCAGAGCGCGGACAATTTACCTACGATTCTCAATTTGCTATTTTCAAAATTACGGCTTGGAAAGACAGCATTACGGAGCTAAAACGACAGAAAATCAAAAAAGAGGACATGCCCAAAGACAGTTTGGGTATTTTCAACTTGAACACTAAGGCTATAGTCAAGTTAGCCCATATTCAGTCGTATAAAATTCCGCAGAAATGGGCAGGCTATGTGGCCTATACTGTGGATGTAAAATCACCTAAAGCTGCTAAAACCGCTGAGAACGATTCAGCAGAAACCAAAAAAGCCAAAAAATCTAGCAAAAAAAATGGATATCCCATGGTTCTAAGAAATTTGGAAACTTCCACAGAAGACACTATTCCTTATGTAACCAATTTCTTTTTTGCAAAAGAGGCAGAAGTTTTGATGTACACCACCACGGGTGATGAAGAAAATTTGAAGCCTGGAGTATATATTAAAGATTTAAATTCGCAAACCAATACATTGGTGCACAGCTCGCATGCCAAGACCAAATACCCAAAATTATCCTTAAGTGATTCTGGAAAACGTCTAGCTTTTGTAACCGATGCGGATACTACAAAAGCACAAATTCGCCCCAATGCATTATGGGTATGGGAATCTTCAATGTCTTCTGCAAAATCAATTGTCGATTCTGTAACAGCCCCAAAAGGGTATAAGATTTCAGCCGATGGCGATGTTCACTTTTCTGAAGACGAAACCAAACTTTATTTTGGATTGGCTATTCCTCCCATTGTCAAGGATACTACGCTCTTAGATGAAGAAATTGTAAATGTTGAAGTTTGGACATACGATGAGCCTCGCTTATATACTGTACAAGAAATGCAGCTAGAAAATGACCAGAAACGCTCTTTTAAAACGGTTTACCATTGGGAGCAAGACGACATCGTCCAAATTGCTACAGAAGCCTACCCCGATGCTAAACTAGCCAAAGACGGCAATGCTACTTTTGCCGTAGTCACCAACTTAGAGCCCTACTATCTTGAAAGCCAATGGACAGGAAAACGTGCATTCGATATGGCGGTAATCAACATAGAAACGGGAGAAGCTCGCGGACAATTTCAAAAAATGTTGGGAAGAATAAGCTTAAGCCCAGAAGGCAATTATGCCTACGGCTATCACCCTATGGATAGTACTTGGTTCACGTTGAATTTGAAAAGTCTTGCTTATACTGAGCTTACCAAAGATAAAGTTTTTTATGATGAACTCAACGACAAACCCGATACCCCAAGTCCATACGGAATGGCTGGATGGACCCAAGGCGATGCCTCGCTCATCCTTTACGACCGATTTGACCTCTGGCAGTTTGACCCAGAAACAGGTGCCGCAAAAGCCTTAACTAATGGAAGACCTCATGAAATCCGCTACCGGTATCTTAAGCTTGACGAAGAGGAAGACGCCATAGACCCCGAGACCAACTGGTTGCTTTCACAATTTGATGAAAACACCAAAGCCTCCGGTTATGCCGAGTTGGATTACAATACCAAAGCTGTAAAAACACGCTTGGAAGGGCCTTTCCAGTTTTCTTCACCTAAGAAAGCAAGGGAAAGCGACAATCTTATCTACACCAGACAATCCTTTGAGGAATTTCCAGATTTAAGACTCTCTACTTCTGATTTTAAAAGAAGTACGAAGCTATCAGAAGCCAACCCACAACAAAAGGATTACAACTGGGGAACAGCAGAATTGGTAAAATGGACATCTCTAGATGGCATTGAACTCACTGGAGTTCTGGTAAAACCAGAAGATTTTGACCCCAACCAAACCTATCCCATGTTGGTCAATTTTTATGAACGAAGTTCAGACAGGCTTCACCGGCATAGAGCTCCAAAAGCAGAGCGCTCCACTATCAATTATAGCTTATACGCCAGTAAAGGCTATGTCATTTTCAATCCAGACATAGTTTACCGGATTGGTTATCCAGGAGAAAGCGCCTACAATGCTGTGCTTCCTGGCATCACATCTTTAATAGAAAAAGGCTTTGTCGACAAAGACAATATTGGTGTGCAAGGTCACAGTTGGGGAGGCTACCAAATCGCAGATCTATTGACAAAGACCAACATCTTTAAAGCAGCTGAGTCTGGAGCGCCTGTTGTAAACATGATTAGTGCTTACGGGGGCATTAGGTGGTGGACTGGACTGAGTAGACAATTTCAATACGAGCACACCCAAACCCGAATAGGAGGTACGCCATGGGATTACCCACAACGTTATGTAGATAACTCTCCAATTTTCAATTTAGATAAAATCAATACGCCTGTGCTCATTATGCACAACTATGCTGACGGCCACGTGCCATGGTACCAAGGCATCGAATTTTTCACAGGCTTACGTCGCTTAGGAAAACCCGCATGGATGCTCAATTACAACGATGAGCCGCACTGGCCTTTGAAAACGCAAAACCGCAAGGATTTCAGCATCCGTATGGCACAGTTTTTCGATTATTATTTAATGGACGCCCCACAACCCAAATGGATGAAGTCCGGCGTGCCACCCATCCAAAAAGGAATTGACCAAGGATTAGAATTGATAGACGAGTAGTGAGACACCTGGCAAGCGACGCTAGGATTGTTTCAAATCAGAACACATAGGATAGACTTACTTTTTTGGGCGTGACCCCTCCCCAATGCTTTGGGTAGGGGTCGGGCTGCCCGCTACAATTCCTCAGCCCATCCCAAAGCCTTGGGGGATGGGCTTGCGGGATTTCCACTCGCATCCCTCACGCAAGACTTTATGGTCTATATTTCTAATGTTTTAAAATTAAAATCTGGGTCAATAGCTATTAATGAATAGTGCTAATAACCGGAGTTTATCCAGTTCTATATTAAAATAAACGTGTATTTTTATGGGGATATAAGGAGTTATGCATCATTCAAATTGAAACTACAAACAAATTAGAACTGATAAAATATCCTTATATTTGTAAGGTTTCAAAAAGCAAAAAATATGTATAACTCAATAGAAATTGACCGAAAAAGACTTACGA